>CANQHS010000001.1 GCA_947623795.1 uncultured Clostridia bacterium
TAGCAGACACCGAGCATTCAATTGAAAAATGGATTGATCACACAGATCTTCTTGATGCCATAAAGCAGCTGGACGAACGCGAACGCGAAATTTTGAATTTGAGATATTTTATTGGCAAAACACAAATGGAAGTGAGCGATGCGGTTGGCATTTCGCAAGCACAAGTCAGCAGGCTAGAAAAGAACGCTCTCGAGCATATAAAGCGCAGTTTGTAGAAAAATCAAGAGATTTCGACAAAATAAAGTTGGAATCTCTTTTTTTATACCATTTTAGTTAAATTTTTTGGTTATATTTATTTTTTATTGCTCATTTTATGTGGTAAGATAGGACGGTAGATATCTATGAAAGTGCTTTTTTTAAAAAGGACAACTTTAATTTTTGTGCTTGGTGTGGTGTTGTTCCTTTCGGCCTTCTCTTTAAATTTTTTGGGCGTAGAAGCAGGCATGGTCTATTTGAACGCAACGAATAGGAAACTTCCCATTTATTCAGTTCAAACAGATGAAAATAAATTGGCAATTTCTTTTGATGCAGCGTGGGGTGCAGACAAAACAACTGAAATTATGAATATTTGTGACGAATATAATGTTAAAGCCACTTTCTTTTTGGTCGGCTTTTGGGTGGAAAAATACCCAGAAAAAGTGAAAGAAATATACAATCGCGGCTTTGAAATTGGCTTGCACTCTAACACGCACCCAGATATGACAAAACTTTCCAAAAAACAAATTCGAGAGGAACTTGAAACCAACATAAACTTAATTAATGACATCACTAACTGCAAACCGAAACTTTTTCGCCCGCCATATGGCTATTATAATGACGCTTTGATCGAAGTCTGCAATAGTCTTGGGCTTAGTACAATAGAGTGGAGTGTGGACAGTCTTGATTGGAAAGGGCTTTCAGCAAGCGAACTTGCCGGCAGAGTGGTTGGCAAGGCTAAAGCGGGAAGCATAATTCTATTCCATAATAATTCGGACCATATTACAACGGGTTTAAGGCTAGTTTTGGAACATTTTAAAAACAGCAAAACCGCAATTGTACCTATTGGGGATCTAATATACTACGACAACTTTACGATAAATCATGAAGGTACGCAAATTAAAAAATAAAGGGGAAACAAATGAATTCAGATAACAATAACAATGTTTATTTACAAGGTGTGGTCGATGACGAACCCACATATAATCACTCTTGCTTGGACGAGGATTTCTACTCGTTTAATCTTAGGGTAAAACGCCTGAGTGGAAATGATGATGTCTTGCCGATTACAATATCTCATAAGCTCTTGGAAAACATCAAGCCAGGTGAAACAATCGCGCTACGCGGCCAATTTAGAAGTTTTAACAAGGCGGTTGACGGCAAAAGTAGATTAATTTTAACTATATTTTGCCGCGAACTCTGCCCGTGCGAGGACGATGTCAACACTAATATGATTGAACTTAACGGATTTGTGTGCAAATCACCAACTTATAGAAGCACACCGCTCTCGCGTGAAATTTGCGATTTGCTTATAGCGGTCAACCGCAACTACAATAAATCCGATTATATTCCTTGCATTGCGTGGGGAAGAAACGCACAGTTTATAAATTCTGCTCCTGTCGGCACAAAGATTCACCTAACCGGCCGCATCCAGAGTAGGGAATACTATAAAAAGATTGACGGCACGGATGAAACGATAACAAAAACAGCATATGAAGTCAGCATATCAAATTTGGCGATTGTGCAATTAGAGACCATTTAATGGTCTTTTTTATTTTTCGCCATTTTGTACAAAATAGAACATTTGTTCTATAAAATTTGCTGATTTTTATCGAAAATTGGCAAAAATTGGAAAATATTTGTAAAAAACTGACATATACACTTGACTTTTCGACAAATTTTAGATTATACTTTTTTTGAGTTTAAGGAGAGGATTATGATTGATATTTATGACAGTGAAGCACTTGTCAAGTGCTATCGTATGCTAAACAAAAAATGTAAAGCTATTGATAAGTTTATTGCAAACCATGCATTATATTTTGGCGCCGGCTCGGAGGAATATGGTTCACTTGATATAATTAATAATATTATAGACCTTATGACAAAGAAAAATCAACTAATTAATTTAAAAGTTATTCTAGATGGGGCGATAAATTCTCTTGATGTTAGGGACAAGAAAATTCTTTATGTCAAACTGAACTATCATGTGTCTATGGAGGATTTGTGCGAATTTCTAAATATGAAGCAGCGCACCGCATTTAGACGCGTTGAACACGCATATTTGAGCTTAACCGATGCACTTAACAATTCAAAATACATCGACAAGCTAATTTCTATTATGCAAAAAGAAATGTGGATTAGCGAAGTTAAAGATCAAGTTAAAGAAAAACATTTAAATTATAAAAAGGTGGATATCAGTAGTCTTTGATTTCCTTATTGGGTGTCTTTTTGTGGTCAGCAATAAGTTTGCTGCCTTTTATAACTAAAAACACAAAGACGAGCGCTGGGATGGATAGAATTGCTATTATTATTGCTGTTGTTTTGTTTTCGATTGGCAAACTATTAATTTGTTCGGCGATTTCAAAATTTGGCGGGTCAATATATGCCACCAGTTCGCTATTTTCGTTCCACGATACGGGTTCGCCATATCCGTCATCACAATAGTCTGCATAAACATATCCAATATGTTCAAAATCTGTCGTGTATTTGCAAAAAAACCAAATGTTCGGCCGCTCATCCACCTTTGCTGTTCCAAATATTTTGCCAATAAAGGTTATATTTCGTGAATTAGAAGATATTGTGTCCAAAAGTTCAGCTTCTGCGCTAGGGCTAGCTCGCAAATCTCGGCTGTCCTCATTGAACACTCTAAATTTAACATTGGAAAGAAAAGCGTTTTCTGGCGTTCCAGCAACTGCCTTAACACTTTCCTTTTTTATATAGCCTTTAAATTCCATATAGTTCGCTTCATAAAAAATTTCGTTGTAGCTATTTGTTAGTTCAACAAAGTAAGTTTTTGGCACTATAAAGTATTTATTATTTATATCATTGTCGTCAATAGGTTGCCGATATAGATAAACATTGTCCATCATCACCCGTGCATAATAGGTTATGTTGGATGAAGCATAGGCACAAAGCGTGGGTTGAAAAACCAATGAAAATATAAGCAAAATAATCATAAAAAAATTTTATCACGAAAAATTTGCTAAAAAATGACATGTTATGGATATTTTTGATAACTTTTAAGCTAAATTAATTGGTAGATGGAAATTGTAGAAAAAATTTTAAAAATCGACCGCATTTTAAAAGAGCGAAAAGAAAAAAACAAACTTCAATTCTATAACTCGGGAGAAATAAAGCATAATAAGCAATTGGAGTTTCATAAATGTCCTAAAAAGAATAGATGGGTGTTTGGCGGAAATAGAACGGGGAAAACCGAATGTGGGGCGGTTGAAGTTGTGTATTTTGCACGCGGCTGCCACCCATATCGAAAAATCAAAGGAGCAACAACTGGTTGGGTGGTCAGTTTGTCAACTCAAGTTCAGCGCGATGTTGCACAAAGTAAGATTTTATATTATTTAAACCCGGATTGGATTGTCGATGTCGTTATGCTCCAAGGACGAAAAGATAATATAAAAAATGGAATAATTGACTATATATTAGTTAAAAATGTGTTTGGCACCTTTAGCAAGATTGGCTTTAAAAGTTGCGACCAAGGCAGAGAGAAATTTCAAGGCACAAGTCTAGACTATGTTTGGTTCGACGAAGAGCCACCATACGACATATATAGCGAGTGCAAAATGCGTATTTTGGATAAGCATGGCGATATATTTGCAACAATGACGCCACTAAAAGGACTCACATTTGTTTATGATGAAATATTCTTAAACAAATTTAATGACGCAAACATTTGGTGCGAATTCATATCTTGGGACGATAACCCGTTTATAAGCTCGGAAGCGAAAGAAGAAATGAAAAAGACCATGAGCGATGCCGAGTTAAGGTCAAGACAATATGGCGAGTTTTTGGATTTTGGCGGGCGAGTTTACACCGAATTTGACGAAAACGTTAATGTCATCGAACCGTTCGATATTCCATATGATTGGCAGGATAAATTATCTATCGACCCAGGACTTAAAAATCCACTATCGTGCCACTGGTATGCGGTGGATTATGACGGAAATGTTTATGTGGTGGCGGAGCATTATGATAAGGACAAAGATATTGAATATCATAGCAATAAAATACACGAAATATGCGAAAAGTTGAATTGGCACAGAAATTCAAATGGCATGGTTGAGGCATTGATCGATAGCGCGGCAAATCAAAAAACTTTGGCTTCAATAAAAAGTGTTGCGGACTTATTTTATGAGCATAACATTTTGGTCAACACAAATGTAAACAAAGATGTGTTTTCGGGCATACAAAAGGTGAAATCATATTTAAAAAATAGTTTTGGACAGTCAAAGCTGTTCATTTTTAACACTTGCAAAAATATGATTAACGAAATAAAAACATATCGTTGGGGAAAGGGTGATAGCCCGGTTAAAGAAAATGACCACAGTATGGACGAATTGAGATACTACATCATGAGCAGGCCAGAAAATAAAAAACCACCACGCGAAAAAAGCGTTGTTGAATTGGAAAAAGAGCGGCTTATTAAGCAGCTGAAATTAAGGAGGCGATAGTTATATAAAAGAATTAGATAAAGAAACCCTAAAAGCGATAAAGCAATGCATTATGGGCAGTTATGTTAAAGAGATAACAAGCGAATATAGCATGGATGAAAACGGGGATTTAAAACTCACAAAACAAAAAGTTAACGAAAAAAATCTTCCGCCAAATCCAGATATAATCAAACTTATTTTCCATTCAACAGATGCGGACGACTATGAAAAATTGACAGATGAACAATTATTGCAAGAGCGAGAGCGATTATTAAACGAATTAAAGGAGAAAAATGACAGTAGAAAAACTAAAACGAAAAATTAAATGTGATGTCAGCGGTTGCAACAATCAAGCAGACTACACGATTCTTAATAAAAGATTTGTGTTTGATGGAAATGTCTATCTATGTGCAACTTGCCTAAACAATTTGTATGGCGAAATAGGCAAGTTCGTAAAACCCAAAAGCATAAAACCAATTTACAAAAAAGGAGAAAAAGATGAAATCTAATCAAAAACTTGTTGAAGAAGTCAAAGCGGACTATTTAAATAGGCGCGAAAAGCGACTAAGCTTGGAACGCCAATGGCAGTTAAATATAAATTTTATGATGGGAAATCAATATAGTTACATAGCTTCAAATGGCAGTTTGCGTGAAGATGAAAAACAATATTTTTGGCAAGAAAAAGAAGTTTTTAATCATATTGCACCAATCATAGAAACGCGAATTTCAAAAATCACAGCCAGCACGCCAAATGTAACAGTTGTGCCAGCTAGCACAGACGAAGAAGATATTGAAAGTGCAAAATTGAGCAAGGAAATTTTAAATTCAGTTTGCAACAGAATTAATCTTCCCGATATCCAAAAAACAGCAACAACTTGGAGTGAAATTTGTGGCACTGTGTTTTATAAAGTTGTTTGGAACACAAACACGGGCAAAATGGTTGCAACGGACGAGCAAGGCAACGCAATTCGAGAGGGAGATGTCCAGGTTGAAGTTGTTTCCCCGTTCGAAATTTTTCCAGACAACCTCTCCACCGAACGCATTGAAGATGTAAAAAGCATTATTTATGCACGTGCGGTGGATGTGGACGAAATAAAACACGAATGGGGTGTTGATGTGGAAAGCGAAAGAGTTAACTCATTTACACTCGATAGCAACACATCAAGCCTAGGTGGGCTAGGTTATGACGCACACATTAACAAAGTTTCGAATGTGGAACTTTCAAACCACGCAGTTATGATTGAAAGATATATTAAGCCAACAAAAAATTATCCAAATGGACGGTTGACCATTGTTGCTGGAAACAAACTTTTGTTTGATGGCGATTTGCCATATATAAACGACGATTTAAATCTAAGAACTTTCCCGTTTGTTAAGCAAGTTTCAAACTATTTTCCGGGCAATTTCTTCGGCACAAGTGTTGTTGATAGGCTTATTCCATTACAGCGTGCTTATAACGCTGTTAGAAATCGCAAACACGAATATTTCAATCGCTCGGTTATGAATGTGCTTGCTGTTGAGGATGGGAGTGTGGATACTGATGCTCTTGAAATTGACGGATTGTCTCCCGGCAAAGTGCTTGTTTATAGACAAGGCAGCAGAATGCCAGAAGTGGTTGAAAATCCAAGACTAAATTTGGATTTTGATGCTGAAGAAGAGCGTTTGCTTGGCGAGTTCAAAACTGTTTCAGGAGTCAGCGATATGATGACAGATAGCTATGCAGAATACACAAATCTTTCCGGCTCTGCACTCGAACTTTTGGCAGAACAAGACAATGCAAGGCTAATCAACGCGATCGATTCAGCCAAACTCGCAAGCAAAACTATCGCAAAATACATTTTAAGGCTATATAAACAATTCGCTGTCGTGCCAAGACTATTAAAAATCACCGGACAGAACAATTCTGTTAAAATGTACTATTGGAATCAAAATGAAATTTCGAGCGATGATGTTGTCTTTGACACAACTGCCGAATTTAGCGATAGCATTGGTCAAAAACGCACAATGTTGTTGGACTTAATTCGACAAGGCTTGATGTATGACGAAGATGGAAAATTTAGCCCGTCAACACGCAAAAAATGTTTGGACTTATTAGGCTTTGGAATGTGGGAAAATAGCGTAGATTTGCAAAGTTTGAATATCAATAGGGCGAAAGAAGAAAACCTAGCAATATCAAAGGGTGAAAAACTTGAAATCTTGCCAGTTGACGACCACAAAATTCACATCGATGAACACACTGCCTATATTTTAAGTGCAAGCATAAAAGATAAGCCAAACTATAAAAAAATTATCGAAAATTTGTTAGAACATATTGAAGAGCATAAAAAGATGTTAAAAGGAGAATAAGAAAATGGAAAAATTGGAACAACCTGAAAATTTAGGCTCCAATGCTTTTGGTAAATTTAAAGATGCAGAAAGTTTGATGAGGGCCTATTCAAACTTGGAAAGTGAGTTTACCAAAAAAAGTCAAAAATTGGCTCAACTTGAAAGCGAAAAAGAAAACGAACAAAAAATTATTTCAAGAAAGGCCGAAATTGAAAGAAAGGTGGACGAATTTGTAACAAAATTTGAAAAAATCAAACCTTTTAGCAGCGCGCTCAAAGAAAGTTTGATTAACAATGAAAATTCATCTCTTGAAGATGAAGCGATAAGTATATTGTCAAATAATTACAAATCAGCAGAAGAATTTATGACTGATGATGAGTTTTTAAACAAGTATATTTATTCCAATAAGGACATTAAAGATAAAATTGTAAAAGAATATTTATCAAATATAACTTTAAATTCTCCAATCAAAATGAATTCTAGCGCCTCCAACATTTCTTTAACCCCGCCAAGCGACCCGACCACAATTAAAGAGGCTGGGAAGTTGGCAAAATCTATAATCAAACAAAAATAGGAGAATTTATGGTAGATTTAGAAAGCGCACAAAATGCACTCAAAGATGCTTATCTTGTTGCAATGTGCAATCAATTAAACACCAAAACAAATCCACTGCTTACAAAAATTAAACAATCAAGCAGCGATGTTTATGGCAAACAAATCATTAAAGTTGCACCGGTTGGATTAAATGGTGGCGTTGGTGCTGGAACAGAAACAGATCTGCTTCCAAGCGCAAACGGGAACAACTATGTTCAATTTAAAACAACCCTAAAGAACCTTTATGGCACAATCGAAATCAGCGATAAAGCCATAAGGGCAACCAGCAATGGCGAAAATTTCATCAACCTTCTTGATGCAGAAATGGAAGGACTTTTGACCGCATCAAAATTCAATTTGGGTCGTATGCTTTATGGCGATGGCTCGGGTGCAGTTGCAAAAGTGACAGCATATGATGCAAATGTTGCAACTGTTGATTCAACAAAAAACCTTATGGAAGGCATGGTGATTGACAGCTATACAGGCGAAGTTCGCGATAATGCTGGACTTAGAATTTCATATGTAGATAGGACTAATGACAAAGTATATTTCACAAGTCAGCCAACAACTGAAATGGCCGCTGGCGACATTTTGTATGTTCAAGGCAGCAAGGACAATGAAATTACTGGGCTTGGAGCAATTTTCGGCACACAAGACCTATATGGCTTGTCCAGAACTGAGAAAAAATGGCTTCAACCATATGTAAGTTCAAAATCACAAGAAATTAATGATGACATTTTACAAACCGCAATTGATTTCCTAAGCGAAAACAGTGGCTCGGAAGTGGATTTCATCTCTTGCGGGGCTGGTGTTAGACGCGCTTATCAACAATATTTGTCTTTCTATAGACGCAATATTGATGTCACAACACTTGAAGGTGGTTATAAGGCTATGACCTTTAATGGCATTCCTGTTGTGGCAGATAGGTTCGTTCCAGACGACACTTTGTATATGCTAGACACCACAAAATTCACTTTGCATCAACTTTGCGATTGGGAGTGGATTGAGGGTGAAGGCGGAAAAATCTTACGCCAAAAAGCAGGCTACCCTGCATACACTGCAACTTTGGTTAAATACGCAGATTTAATTTGCGATCAGCCAAATGCACAAGCAAAATTCAGTGCAATTAAAAGCGAAGTAACAAACCCATTTGTAGGAGCATAGATGAATATTAAAATTCAAAATGATGTATATAACATCGCAAACAGAATTAAAGAAATTGATAGAAATTATTTTATAGTGTATAATACATCAAAAAGAAATTTTGAAATTCATTCGCTATCCCAAATTGGCAACAGCTATTGCTTGACATTGCCATATAAAGAGTTAGATGCGCGTGCATTACAACATGTGCAAACAACAAAAACCAAAAATATTGATAAAATATTAAATCAAATTGAAGCTGAAAATAAACTGAAAGAGAACGCCGATAAACGTGGCGTTCTCTCGCAGTTTTCCAGCGCACTCGAGGACGAAATTAAAAGGAGATAATATGCAAGTTATCGACATTATGAAGCAAGCAACAGAACTATTAAGTTTGACGGATGAAAATGAAGTTTTAAATAAGCTAACAAAAGAAAATGAAAGCGAATTGGATAGCCAAGATGTAAAAAGATTGTTTACGATTTTTAAATTGATGTTAAACGATTTTTGCACAAATTATACGCCACTATGTTCAACACAAAATATAAAAGTTGTGGACAATAATTTCCCAATTAAAGACATTGTAAATTTTTATAAAATAAAAAATATAAAAGACGGAAATCGAATTGTAAATTATAAAATTGTTAATAAAAATATTGTTATTAACAATGGTGAATATGTCGTGAATTATTATAGTTTGCCAAACATTAATTCGTTTTTCGATGAACTAGATTTCTTATCAAGTTTGTCGCCTGAAGTATTGGTGTTTGGATTATGCGCATTTTATTGTTTGTCTGTTGGCTTGTTTGATGAATTTAAAATCTATAATGAAAAATATAAATCTAGAGCAGAGGCTATTAAAAATTTAAAAATTTTTGAAATGCCACAAAGGAAATGGCAATGAAGTCAATAAAAATAAAAAATTTTAATTCTAATGGATCTGACATAAAAGTGGATAAATTTTATAATTTTTACCCACAAATTTCATTGAAACCTGTTTTTTCGGTAAAGCCGGTTGTTTTCCCCGAATATGTAGATTCAGATGTAACAAAGGAATTAACTTATGAAGACTTTAACATTTTAGGCGTTTCCTCTTTTAAAGAACATTCCCTCAAAAACAATGAAAATTTGTATAGAATTTTTATCTATGGAGATGATGGCAAACTCTATATAAATCAACTTTTCTGTGGTATATATGGACTTTATTGGTTATATGATTTGGCATTTGAAAGTGCACCAATATCAATGCCATTTAAAAACGAGGATACCGATGCAATCGTTTTGGCCAGCAAAGAAAAGATGGTTATTTGGAAATCAAATTATTCGCCATACACGATAAAAAATGTTCCGGTTATCACAAGTATGTGTATGAACGATGGCGTTTTATTCTGCACCATAACTAAGCCCGCATTTAAAATATGGTATGCAACAGATTTAAACGCAGAAAAAGTTGGCCAAATCTCAGCTAATTCAGGATACATTTCATTGGAAGACGAACTTGGCGATGCTCGCAAAACTATTGCTTTCGATGGCGATGTTTTTGTGTTTAGAGATTATGGAATTTCAAAAATCAATTATTTGCAAAACAGCATAACCGTTAGCCAAGTTTATGCATCAAACAGCCGAATTATTGCAAACAGTGTTGCCGCTTGTGGAAATTCAATTTTCTTTTTAACCCTTGACGGAATCTATTCCTTTAATGGTGTAAAAGTAAATAAATTAGATGTTGATATCATGAATTTGCTCACAAGCACAAATCCAAATGCAGTTGCTTCAAGCCTTGGCAATTATTATTATCTTGCGCTAAATTTAAACTATGGCGAATCAAATAGCTCTCAAAACAATTCAATAATAATTTTAAATGTTGTGGATTCAAGTTTTCAAATTATTCGCGGATTAGACGTGTTAACATTTTATCCACTAAAAACTGACGTCTTTGAAAAAATGCTTGTTGTTTTTAATGATAACAAAAAAAGAATTTTTGAAATAACGAATGAGGAGACGGAATTCTATAACGATTTCGATAAATCCTACACAACAGAAAATATTTTTGAAGATAACAACACAAAATTAGTTACAAGATTTTTAATCGATTCGTCAAAAAATGTAACATTTAGTTTGATAACTGACGAGGGCAAAACTGTTTCTTTCACAACAAAAAAAGATGGCATATCAGAATTTAATTTTCGCAAAAAACTATCCAATGCAAAGCTTGAAATAACTTCAAATTATCATCCCGCTTATGTGAATTCAGTGGAGATAGATTATTATGACAATTGATTTCGAGATGCTCAAGCGATTTAATATTTATTATCAGTATTTGCTACACTTAAAAAATAAAAGGAGCAAATATGAATTGGAAAAATCGTTTAACAAATTATAATTTTTGGGTGTCAATTTTTAGTGCAATAATTCTTATTTTGCAAGCTTTAAAAATTGATTTAGATTTTATTTATGTTAACGAAATTGTTACTGCTGTGCTAGGTTTGCTTGTAGTAATTGGAATAATAAATGATCCAACAAAAAGTTCCAAAACTAACGAAAAAACACAAAGTGTGAGTGATAAAGAAGCCAAAAGCGAAAATGCTGAAAACAACGAAAGCAAAAATGAAAATTTGCTGCCCGAAAGTGATGTAAACAAACAAGAAAACGCAATTCCCACTGAGCAACAGGATGAAGATTGTGATGTTTCTGTTCAAGATAATCTATCGTCTGCTGAAATAGAAAATTTAGTTGAAGAAAATTCCATTGAAAATTCATCTATGCCAAATGAGGATGGATCCAACATTGAAGAAAAAGAGTATGAGAATTTTGAGGATTCAATTGAAGAAACAAACGAAAACAACTTTGACGAAGGGACGGAAATTGA
Organism: uncultured Clostridia bacterium; assembly: GCA_947623795.1. Classification (GTDB taxonomy): domain Bacteria; phylum Bacillota; class Clostridia; order Christensenellales; family UBA1242; genus Onthoplasma. The sequence goes on from CANQHS010000001.1 coordinate 11,572, forward strand.
AGAAGTTCAAAAAAATGGACTTCCAATTGAAGAAAACGTCTCCGCAATTGTTGATGAAAAAAGTGAAAGTCAAGAATTGCAAATTCAAGAAGAAACTTCTTCAACAATCGATGATGAAATTGATTGCAAAATTGAAGAAAAAAGTCAATCGGACAACAACGCTTCCACAAATGTTTTCAGTATTGTATAAAAAGTTAGCATTTTTGCTAACTTTTTTTATTTGGTCTTTTATATGAATAAAAAGTTAAAAAATAAATGATCTTTTTTGTTGCAATTTAAAATTTTTGTGTTATAATAAATTTGTTGTAATATTGGGGTATCGCCAAGTGGTAAGGCAGTGGTCTCTGAATCCACCATACGGTAGTTCGAATCTACCTACCCCAGCCAATAAGTTATTTAATCACAGTTATATAGTAAAAAATAAGAAAAATCTTATATAAAATTCATAATTTAAAGGACAAATATGAGAATAATTTTATTTAGGCATGGCGAAAATGATGGTGATTGCCTAACTAGTCAAGGCAGAAGGAATGTGAAAAATATTGGCAAGCAATTAAAGGCCTTCAGTATTCAAAAAATCTATTCGTCATCTGCCAATCGATGTTTGCAAACGAGCGAAATTTTAGCAAAAATCTTAAAAATTGATGAAATTATCGTAAAAAATGAGTTAAAAGAGCGTTTTCAACTTAATCATTTGCCAAAAAATGAGTCCGAACAGCGTTGGTGGGATAATTATATGAACGCCAAATATTCTGAGCCGGCAAACGACAGAGTGGGCGAAACATTTAGCGAATTTTTGTCGCGTAATAAAAAAGTTTTTGACGAATTAATAAAAACGAGCAATCCAAATGAAGACATCCTAATTGTAGCGCATAGCGCAACAAGCTATGCCTTAACGGGATATATTTATAAAACGGACAAAATAAACTGGATGAAAATTGGGAATGCAAATTATATTGTGTTTGAAATTTAGTTGCAATTATGCAACTATTTTTTTATTAGAGTTGACAAACCAGCACAAAATTTTTAATATATTAATATGAAAAATAAAAAGAATATTCTTGTTAACATAAATAAGGGATATATAACTCATTTTTTAACAATGCTAAATTCGCTTGCGAGCAACAATCTTGAAAGCGAATTTGATGTTTATGTTTTGCATAGCGATTTGGACGATGCGGACAAAACACACATATTATCAAAAGTCAAGCCAAACATAAATTTGATATATATTCTTATGGACAAGTCGCTATTTAAAGGCGCGCCAAAGGTGAAACGCTACCCGTATGAAATATACTATCGCATTTTTGCTCCGCTCATGCTGCCAGAGAGTGTGGAGCGGATTTTATATCTCGATTCCGATCTTATTGTCCACAAAAATATTGATGAGCTTTACAACATGAATTTTGAAGGCAATCTGTTTGTTGCCTGCACGCAAATTCGTGGATTTATGCAATGGGTCAATCGGGTGCGGCTTGGTGTTAATAAAAATTATTATTATATGAATACGGGCGTTATGGTTATGAATGTTAAAGAACTTCGCCCTCTCATTGACCAAGATAAGATTTTCAAATTCATAAAATCTAATGGTTGGCGAATGTATTTGTATGACCAAGATGTCCTTTTCAGATTCTTTGGGGATAGAATAAGGCTCATTGATCCTAAAATTTATAATTTAAGCGACCGCTATATAACTTTTTATAATATGCGTAGGCCTAAATATAAAATCGACTCGGATTGGGTTGCAAATAATAATGTCATCATCCATTATATTGGCCGCAACAAGCCTTGGAAAGAAAAATATAAAGGCATTCTTGCGGATTATTATAAAAGGTATAAAGTTCAATGAAAAAGTTTTTTAAAAAGATTTTTAGCCGAATGAATTTCGTTATAATTGCAATTTTGTTGCAACTTATTATTTCGTTAATTTTGCCATATGCGCTAGGCTATTATTATCCAAATTTGTTTGGTCATTTGTTCTTCCCGCTAAACACGATTTTCTCAATTTTGGGCATAATTTTAACTATCCGCATAATAAATTCAGATATGCCAATTGAAGGCCAATTAGTTTGGGCAATTATATTAATTTTCTTGCCGCTTTTTGGAATTATTATCTACTTTATGTTTGTTAGAAGAAAACCACCAAGAAGACATAAAAAATTGTATGAAAGTGTTAGCGAAGAAACAAAAAAATACATAGGCAAAACGCCAGAAGAGGACGAAAAACTAAAACAAGCCTTAGGCTCAAAATATGGGCAGTTCCAATATATTTATCGCTCAACCGGGATGAAAGCTTATGGCAACTCGGATGTCAAATATTTGCGAATGGGCGAAATTTTTTGTGACGAATTAATCAGCGAACTTAAGCAAGCCAAGAAATATATTTTTATGGAGTATTTCATAATTGAAGAAGGGCAGCTTTGGAACTCCATTTTAAAAATTCTAACAGAAAAAGTGAAAGAAGGCGTTGAAGTTAGACTTATGTATGACGATTTAGGCACAATCAACAAACTTCCAACAAACTATCACAAAAAACTCAATAAACTAGGCATCAAATGTGTGCGTTTTAACGCTTTTTTGCCAATAATGTCAGCAAGGCATAACAATCGAGACCACCGCAAACTTACTGTAATTGATGGCAAAGTTGGCTTTGTAAGCGGCCTTAACCTTGCGGACGAATATGTTAATTTAACGCACCCTTTTGGACATTGGAAAGACACGGGCATAAAGATAACTGGCGAAGCAGTTAAAAATTTAGTGCTGATGTTTTTGGAAATGTATGATGTCCAAAATCAAAAAATGGAAGATTTCTCAAAATACTTTTGCAATGAAAAAATTGAAACATCGGGTTCGGGTTATGTATGTACATATGGCGATGGACCAAAATATTTTTATGAAGAATATGTTGCAATAAACGTCTATTTGAATTTGATAAATCAAGCGCAAAAATATGTTTGGATAACAACTCCGTATCTAATAATTGACAACAAACTAACGAATGCACTCTCAAATGCCGCAAGGCGAGGGGTAGATGTGAGAATAATAACGCCGCACATCCCAGACAAAAAAGTGATTTTTGGCATAACTCGTTCAAGTTATCGCACATTGCAACAAGCGGGAGTTAAAATTTACGAATACGAAAAAGGCTTTATCCACTCAAAACAAGTTTTGTGCGATGATGAACTTGGAATTGTGGGCACAATAAATTTTGACTATCGCAGTTTGTTGCATCATTTTGAGTGTGCAACTTTGATGTACAAAACTGACTGTCTAAAAGATATGAAAAAGGATTTCGAACACCTGTTTAGCATCTCGATTGACATGAAAGATTTCAAGCAAAAGCCAATAACTCGCTTGTTTTGCGAAATTGTCAAATTATTTACGCCAATGTTATAATGAAGCATCACGCTTCATTTTTCATTTCAAGATTATAATTCAATGTGAAAATCGATTTTTACTCTAATTGCTCTTTTTATACGATCAACAAAATAGCAAAAATAATTTTCTGTATTTTAAATATTAAAATTTTTTGTTTTTTTATGTAAAAAGTTGTTAAATTTTATACTAATCTTAACAATTTGTGCTATCATAGAATTAGGGGGATATGGTGGCGAACAAAAGGACACATGTTTTAATAGCAAGTTTTGTTTTATTTTTGCTTGCTGCAAGCGGATTGATTTTTATTTTTCCTGAGCAGCAAAAAGATTTTGTTTGCGCAAGTTCAGTCGCTGCAGAAACAAGTTTGGCCACAACCGACATTTTTGAAGATTATACTCAAACGCGCCTAAAACAAGAATATGCCTCGCAAGAAATTCTTTCCGAACTCAAAACGTCTGGGGAAATAGATGAAATGGTGTATGCCCGAGCAATTGATGTTCTAAAAGGCAATGTTAAATATTCTCCCCAAAGAGAGTTTTCATCCAAATTTGAAAATGACCATAAAATCGACCAAGTGGGAGATATCGCCGCATATTCAAAAAATGAACTTAAATGTATTTGGCCAGCAAGCGAACTTATTATAACGGGCATATATGGAAAGCCTAATTATGCTTTTAATGTATTTGTTGAAGCGGACGACACGACCGACAAACTGCCATCCATTATATTTTCGCAAAATCACGGATATTATTATCATTGGTATGACAAAATACAACTTAAAAAGGGCCTAAACAAATTGACCTTTCCAACTTTTGGGCTATCATATATTGACAAAGATGAAATAAGGGGCGGCGCTGTTTATTTATGCAATCCTTATTTCCCCGATGAACAGGGCGAAGTTAGCGTTTATATCGAGGGTGGCGGCTATTATCCCGTTTTTAGAAAGGGCGGAAATGAAAAAGAATTTTTAAATTTTTTAAAAGAATATGAAAGTGAGCGGGAAACAAAAAATCTGCTTAATATGGCAGAGTTGGTCACCGATCACGCCATAATTTCAACGACATCATATTCACTTTATGATGTGTATTTTAACAACAATGTCATAACTCCGAGCGAAAATCTTGAACTTTGGGGCAATTATTTCACAACGCTTTTTGAGTTTAACGGGATTCCAACAAGCAAAGACTCTTCGCTTGACATTCCATATAATTCGAGAAATGATTATGTCAAAATAAATTTTAGATATATGACTGTTTATCAGGGCTCGGGTGCTTATTCATATGAATATCATATTGGATGGTATTATGAGCATTATTGGTTTGCAAATTTCTACAATGCAAAATATCCAATGACTGATCACAAATTATCAGAACATTTGATTTTTGGAATAGGGCACGAACTTGGGCATGCTTTGGATAACGAGCCGCGAAAGATAAACGAAACAACAAACAATTTCACTGCCGCAATGGCGTATTATAAAATCTTAAACATGCCGCACTATGAGCAATATCAGCCATTTGAAAAAACGCTGAAAGCACTTGCAAGCGATTATAACATAAATTATAAAGCATATGACGATGGGCAGATTATGTACACGAAAAATGATTATCCAACCAATTATGACCACAACTATCTCATTTGGTGGGACCTTGAAGCAGTTTTCCCCGGCTTTTGGGCAAGGTTAAATAATTATTTTAGGAATCCGCACGAAACGGGAATAAGAAAAGAGGAACAATATGTGTATTATTCTTCTCTTGCAACAGGCGTTGATCTATCAAACTATTATGAGCGTTGGGGATTTTATGATGGGAAAAGTCCATCATATTGGAAAAATAGATTTATTTATAATGAATCATCTCAAGAGTTTAAGGCATTAATGAAGCAAGCGATTTCGACCAACAAAATTTCAACACAATATGACCATTTTTGGTATGCGGATGCGGAACAATATAACTTTTCTCTTGAGCATCAAAATGTGTTAGAAAATGAAAAGGAATACATAAACGGGAAGCCGACAATAACAAAGATAACAAAATCTGGCAACAAAAGGACATTGTTCATCCAAAGCGAGAAAAGCGAAAATCATCTTGGCTATGAAGTGATGTCCAAAACGTCAGAAAACGATTGGAAAGTTGCCGGATTTACATATTCCTCTTCGTTTGTTGATGAAAATAATTATGCTTCCACTCCAACATATAAAGTAGTGGCGGTCAACAGATTTTTTAGAACGAGTGAGCAAAGCGCAGAGTATTCTAATGTTTCTAACGAAAGTGCATATGTGTGTAAGATAGATGATAAAAATTACACAAGTCTTAATTCAGCAATAGACAACGCTTTGGACGGTCAGACGATTTATCTTCTCAATGACTGCTCTTTGGCAAATGTGGAATTTAGCAGAAAATTGACAATTGAAGTTGACCCATCCGTTCAAAACGATATATTGATTTCCACAAATAAATCATACATACATTGCAACAGCGATTTTAACATTGTTGGTAGGAAAAATGCGCGCATTATAATTGACGGGAAATCACTCGATACATCCAACCCCGTTATCTATAGCACAAAAGGCACATTCACTGCTGATTATGTCACCTTTCAAAATTTAAGATCGAAATTTTTGGCTGCAGCAATTTATGCGCAAGGAGCAGATATCAATATTTCAAATTGCATTTTCTACAATTGCAAAGATTTGCACGAAGACGGCATTGTTAGGGCAACGCAAAACTTAAAAATCGAAAACTGCACATTTATAAATTTAAGTGAAGTTTGTGTGAATATTTCAAATCTTGGAAATTTGACACTTTCTAAAACAATAGATGATTTAACACTTAATTTCGATGATTTTGATGATGAAAAAATAATAAATTTAGATGGCGAATTTTTGCAAGAAAATATCGGCAAAATTAAACTAAAATCTGGCTATTTAATGGATTATAAAAACGGTCAATTAAGTGTTAAAAAACTTTTGTTTAACTTGAAGTTTTTTATATCCGGTTCTCAAATTCAACAAGAAGTTAAAACACCAACTTTTGTTTTTGGTAGTGAAGATCATAACTACAATTTAAGCGACAATCAATATGTACAATACATGGACAAAAACACCAATAAAATTTATTTAACTGGAGACGAAATTCAACTTGAAAAGGATATGGAATTTGATTGTGAAATTAAAGAAAAAATAGAGATAAAAATGTTTTATGATGGAGGCAACAACTCAAATTTCTATCATGAACAAGAGGAAGTATATCTTCCAACTATAGACGAAAATGGGAAACAAGTTTTTGCCTATTTGGACGGACAAAAAATATATTATTCTGGTCAAGTTTACAAGGTTGAAAAAGCAACAACTCTAACAGCAATTTACGAGGGAAATTTTGTTTATCGATATATTGTCAGAAACAAAATTCATAGTGTTGGCTATGACACATATGGCAAAAATTTAAATCTGTTGCAACTTGGCGAAAAAAACTTTCTTGGTTGGCAGTGTGGCGGCAAATTTGTGACAACTAATTTGACCTTGCAAGGCGATTCGGATTTGATTGCTGTGTTTGGCGAAGAAGGGGTTGTTTATGACCTATCTCAATGTAATATTGTGATTGATGGAAACTATACTTATTCTGGCCAGCAAATTATTCCTAATTTTGTTGTTTATTATAACGATAACATTGTTCCTTCAATTTATTATTCAGTTTCATATTTTGATAATGTCGACGCGTCAAATCACGCGCGAATTGTAATAAGCGGAATCGAGGGAATTTCGATTGGAAACAAAACGGAATATTTTACAATCTCGGCAAAAAAACTTTTGCTTAAAGACGTGCGAGTTGAGGGTTTGAAAAATTATGTTTATGATGGCAATCAGACAAGGCAAAATCTAACTTTGTATTTCAACAACATTCAAATTGAAACTTATTCGATGAGATATATAGGCGATCGAACAAATGCGGGAGATGTGCAGGTTGAAATTAGTTTTTCAAATAACTTTTCTGGAACAATCCTTTTAAACTACAAAATCGAAAAAGCGGCGAGAGCTGACTTTAGAGTTTCACAATCGAATTGGACATTTGGCGAAACAAAACCCGAACCGCAAACAACAGGCAAAATGGAAACGAGCTCGATAAGTTTCTATTATTCAACGTTAGAAAATGGCGAATATTCTAGTTCAATTCCAAAAGATGCTGGCAGCTATTGGATTAAAGCAAAAATTGATGAATCAACAAATTATTTAGCGGCAGAATATAAGGCTCAATTTAAAATTTTGCCAAAAGAAATTTCTGTTTTGTCATTTGATGTTCAAGACTCGAACTTGTTTTACACTGGGCAGCAAATTAAACCAAAAGTGGAAATAAAAAATGGCGAAACAATTTTGAAAGAAAATGTTGATTATAGTTTGACATATCAAAACAATATCAATGCGGGCAAAAATGCAGCGATAAAAATCCAAGGATTAAAAAATTATGCGGGCACAAAAAATTTGACATTTGAAATTAAAAAAGCCACAAGCGTTAATTTCAACACAACAATTCATTTGCAAAATAAATTTTCTAGCCTATCCGAAGTGGAGTTGCCGAACGATTTTGAGTGGGATATGGATTCACTTGAACAAGTGTCTGAAAATGAAATGAAGGCAGTTGCAATTTACACGGGCAGCAACTATGATATAAATCGACTTGAATTTAGAATTTTAATAGATGATAATTCATCAAATCAAATCGCAGAACAGTCGGGATTTAGTTTATTTTGGCTTGCGTTTGCAATCCCGGGCGTTGTTTTGGTTATATCGTGTATTAGCTTAGTTATCATTAGACACAAACGCAACAGCTGGTGGAAAAATAAATGATTTTAGATTTGTAATTTAAATAAAAAATCAAAAAAAATTTAGAAAAATTAAAAATTTATTGTAAAAATCAAAAAAAAATTTAAAAATTTCAATAAAAAAATAAAAAATATTAATAAAAATAAAAAAATTAGGAAATGTAATAATTTTTGAATTTAAAAAAAATTTGAAATTGAAAGAGAGAAATTGGATAGAAAAATTTTTCTCTTTTTTTTCGGGGGGGGGGCACTATTTTACTAGGAAATTTACAAAATATGTGTTATAATGACAAAAGTAGACATAATACAATAAGGAGAAAACCATTAAATGTTAGTAGTAAAAAACCTTTCAAAGAAATATCCTAAAAACGAAAAATTTTCTGCACATAATATAACTTTTACTGTTAAAACGGGCGAAGTTGTTGGCCTTGTTGGAAGCAACGGAGCGGGAAAATCAACTATAATAAAAAGTATAATTGGCGTTTTGCCATTTCAAGAAGGTGAAATTCAAGTCGATGGCTACGATATTGTGAAACAAAGTGAGCAAGCGAAAAAGCGCATTGGCTATGTTCCGGACGACCACTCAGTTTATGAAAAACTCACCGGCAGAGAATATGTTAACTATATGGGAAGTTTGTATGGGGCAACAAAGGGACAGAAAAAATATGCAATTGATGTTTTAGCAAAACAATTCAATATCGATTATGCGCTAGACACACAAATTGCGAACTATTCGCATGGTATGAAGCAAAAAATTTGTTTGCTTGGTGCAATAACCCACAATCCGTCGCTTTGGATTCTTGATGAACCTATGGTTGGTCTTGATCCTCAAACTATGGCATTGCTTGTAAAATACATTAAAAATTATGCAAAGAGTAATCGCTCAGTTTTGTTTTCATCACATAGTTTGGACACCGTTCAAAAAGCGTGCGACTCAGTCATTTTCATCAAGCATGGCGAAATTGCGCGCATTGTGGATATGAAGAAAAATCCAAATGCGGATTTGGAAAAAATGTTTATGGAGATAAACGAGGTGAAAGATGTTTGATTTCATCCGTTTGCAACTTAAACTTAAATGGGGGCTAAACCGCAACAACAACAAAATTAACGCAATAATGACAACTGTTATTGCGCTTCTTGCAATTGGTGTTGCACTTGCTCTCGTTTGGGGGCTTTCATTTGTGCTAAAATCCAGCATTTCGGCTAAAGCAAAGGACCTTTCTGTACTTTACATAACAATTGTGATGATTGGTCTGACTGTTGTTGCAACCGGCATGCAGATGAACAGACTTTATAGGCCAGGGGACATCAACATAACAGCACGTTTTCCGTTAAGCCCATTTAAGATGTTCATAAGTTGCTTAATTTTGAATTACATCGATTTACTTATATATTCAACAATCCTTTTGTTGCCAATCATGATTGTGTTCGGCGTTGCAATGCATTGTATAACAGCTAGTTTTATCTTTGGAACAATTTTGGGCATTTTGTTTTTGCCAATTGTGCCTTTTGCGTTGTCAATTTTTATTGCAATTCCAATAATGTACATAAACACTCTTTTAAAAAAGCATAACTTTATTAGACTTATTTTATTCATCGCGTTTTTAGTGGCATGTTTTGTGCTATATTATTATCTTTTAAATGTGCTTGCAAACTTTTTTATCCATCGCAATTGGGAAGAAGGCACACTTGAAATTTGGCAAAACTTAATCAATGGGGTTAATGGCTATTATAATCCAGCATACTATCTTTCCAACATTATTTTCTTTGACCATTTTTGGCTTGGCGCGGGAGCAATGCTCGGCTTTGCGGCCGTGCTTTTGACGATTGGCATTTTGGTTGCAAAATTAGTTTACACAAAAATAAGAACAAAAGTGCTTGATGGCGGCTCGGATGTTTATAAAAGATTTTCTAAAATCGACGGAGCAAATAGTTCACTCGCCATTTTCAAACACACCATTAGCGAAATTATTCACACAAAAACCTATTCATACTTTTATCTTGGCGTTGCAATATCAACCCCAGTTATGGTGTTCTTTTGCAATAGGCTAGTTAGCCTTGTTGGTGAGGCTCAAATTGGTGCGGGCATAAACTTTGGTGCTTCGATGTTGGTTATCGCGGTGTTTATGGCAATGATTGGCTCGTTTTCTGCCACGATATTAAGCATAGAGGGGAGAAACTTTTACATAACAAAAATGATTCCGGTTAACTTCCGCAAACAATTGCTTATTAAAGGCGTTGTTAATGTGGTGGTTAGCCTTGGCGCACTGCTCATTAGTGCAATCGTTTTGGCAGCACTAAATTTTGTTAGTATGACTGAACTAATTATTCTTGTTGTGTCGCAAATTCTGTTCGTGATAGGTCTTGTGTTCAATGGCATAAATCTAAATTTGGCAAATCCAAATCTAAAACCAAAAGCCAACGGTGAAGCGGAAGAAATAAATATAACTATCATGCTTATTATTGGCATTTTGGTGGCGGCCGTGTTCGGCGTTGCTGGCATTCTGCTTCCAAAAGTTTGGGATAGTTCAATTGTTGGAACATATGTTGTTATCATTGCTATTGGACTTGTCTATGCACTTGTGAACTTCCTCGTTTTCTGGTTTACTGCCAATAAAAAATATAGGAAAATTGAAGTTTAGGAGATTTTATGAAAAAATTAATAACCTCAACAATAATCGTTCTACCATTAATCATTTTGGCGATTATGCTTGTGAGTGGTGCATTGCTTAGTATAACCACTCATATTTACGTTGAAGCCATAGAATTGGAAAAGGACGATGTTATACGTTTGCGTATGGAAGATGAACTCAACCCTCCAACATATAACCTGGCAGAGGAAGTAACAATTTTGCCATTAAAAGCCACAAATAGAGGGCTAAGTTATAAAACCGATGACGAAACAATTGCAAAAGTAGACAACAATGGTATCATAACTGCAGTTTTCTATGGCGAAACTTTTATTACAGTCACAAGCAACGAAAATAAAGCTGCAACAGCAAAAAGAAAAGTTGTTATAACCGACACCGCTGTGCACGCAGTGCGTTTGAACAAGGACTATGAAACCGATATTTATGAAGGACAAACTCACCAAATGTCGGCAACAATTCTTCCAGCAGAAGCTGGGAATCAAGGCGTTATTTGGTCAAGTTCAAATCCAAAAATTTTGGATGTTAGTCCAAGCGGCATGATAACCGCTCGCGGGGCAGGGAAGGCAGAAGTTATTGCCACCTCGCAAGAAAAAGGAACAATTTTTGATAAGCTTGAAATAACTTGTCATAAAAAATTATTGGATATAACTTATAGTGGCAATTTTCAAACGTCTGCAACTCACACTCAATTTCCAAATATAACCCCATTGCCAAAAGATGATGATAATCCCGAGAACACCATCGACCCGGCTGATGTTAGTTATAGTTATTCATCAAGCAATGACGAAATAGCAACTGTAACGAAAACGGGCGCAATAACATTTTTGCAACCGGGCAGAGTTACAATAACAGTGTCAGCAACCGACTTCAATGGCACAGAAGTTACAAAAAAACAAGATTTCGTTTCTACAATGGGATATTATAAGGACTCAATTTTCAATTCTGAACAATTCCTTTGGAGCGAGTGCCATGCGGGAGAGCAAGTCCCAGCAAATTGGTTTGCCCCTCAATATGACGGAACGTATTTGGGGTTTAAGTCAATTGAATGTTTGGCAGACGGAATAAATTTGATCGCCGACATGATAACATATGATTCAGACACAAAAACATTTGTTTTTGGCGATGACATTGAGTGTGAAAGTTTTATTCAAGTGACTCTCACTTCAACAATTTATAATTCAAGTTTGGACATCCTTGAAGTGGATAAAACTGAAACCTTCAGAATCAATAAAAACGCAATAGAATCGGGCGTTAATGCAAAATTAACACTAAATGGCAGTGAATTAAAAAACGACAAAAACGGAGAAACAAACAACATAACAATCCACGACATTGGCGACAGCATTGATTTAATAATAAGCGACGCAAGTGCAATGCCAAAAATAAGCGGAGATTGTGTTAGTGTTACAATTTCAGAAGATGGCAAAAAAGTTACATTAACTGCCAAAGATGTGTGTACTAATCAAGAGCTAATCTTAGCAGTTGGTGTTTCAAGATTTAAAATTACATTAAATATCGAAGCAAAAGCCAATCAACTTGCTGTTAACGTTGGCGATTTTGCATTGCAAGATGGCCAAACATATAACACTCTTTTGAACGAACTTACATTTACTGTCGTTCCAAGTAGGACCGACAAAAAAACAATAACCAACAGTACCATTTCATATTCTTATGACAAAGACAGTTGGCTTTCTTCTACAAATGGAATTATTAATGCTGACACAAGCCGCGGCGAAATTAATTTCAAATGTGGCAACGCGGAATTTAAGATCAATTTGCAAACTATTACATTGAAAGATTTCGGCATAAGAATTTCTGCATCTATGAGCCGTGTTGGCGGAAGTGTTGAGTTATATGAGATCGAGAGTGTAAAAAATGTGGAAACTGTACAGTCCTTTGATGTTCCAAGCGATATACAAGATAGCGTAACTCTTGAAATTGTGCCTAATGTTACAATTTTGGGCGGATTTGGGAATGACGATAATTTCTTTAAAAGCTTATTTGAAATAAATTTTGTTGATACAAGTTGGCAAGCAGGCTATAGCGCATCAAACAGCCAAATAACAATAAGTTTTGGAGGAGCTAGAGCATTTGACAACAAAATCACAGTTTTATATGACGATCTTTCAATAGATTTGCGATTTGTTCGCATCAAATTAACTTCAATTGATTTTAACGGATTTGAAAATAATCTGCATGCTGGATATCAGCAAGCGAACGTGTTCGCAAAACATAGTTATTATCAATCAAAAGTGGAGTATTTCAAAGTTCCTTTCCAAGCGTATGAAGAGGCGGACACTTTGGCAACATCAGACACTATTGACACAATAAAATGGCAACTTTCTAGATATGTTGGCAATAGTGTAGATGAACAAATTACAACACAAATCGGCAAAAAGGTTATATATAAGGGCACGGAATACACCTTAACTCAAGATGGTGAAACATATGTGCTTAAAGATAAAGCGGGCAATAATATCGCAGGCAAAGATGGACAGAATGCGCAAGGCATAACGTTTGTAGACATCTATTCTGAGCCAGGCTATGCACGTGTGTATTTTGGAAATATTGCGGGTTTAAAAGAAATTGATGTACAAAACGACTATTTTGGCAATTTTGATGACAATCCAACTTGGAGTCAACCAAGCGATGTTGAGCCGGACGGTAGCGATAGAAGTTTTGCTCACTCTGAAAACGCGTTTTCGTTCTTGCGCGTTGAAGCGGGCGATGGTGCAAACAATGGAATTAACTGCCATTATAACTTTAATGTGTTGGACGATTTGGGCGGTGGAGAAGGCAACAAAATTTATAATATATTTAACGCCAATGGATATTATCAATTTTCTAACATTGTGTTGCACACTTCGCTTTATGGTCCGGGCGAATTAGATGGTGATGACCCAAAAATTCAACAGAAAAAACAAGAGGCGGAGGAAAACGACCTTTTCTTAGATTATAAAGTTAACGAGAGCACATATGAAACAACGAAATTGAACAAAACTACCATCTTTGGCAATGGTAATCGCATTAATGTTATGGCAAGACATATTGAACTTAAAAAATCTACGCCAGCAAACGAACTTGGCTGGAGCGGAGGTGTTACCTTAACAAATATTTATAACCTCAAATTTTATGGTGCAAACCCTAACGAAAAAATTGTTCCAACAAATCAATCTGTTGTGCTAGTCCTCAAAAATGCATATTATTGTGACTTGCAATATTATGCAAAAATCAATGTTTCGGGCGGAACGGGCTACTTTAAAAACACAGTGCTTCACGGTGCTTCGCGTGGGGCAGTGCAACTTTATGGTAATGACATAAAAGTTTATATGGAAAATGTTGTTTTCTCAGAGTGCGTTTCGGCAATTATGTCCGAACAGTTTGCAGCTGCAAATCAGGCGTGCTACTTTAAAGGTTTTTACGATATTTTAAATTACTATAACGGTGTACAGCTGAAAGAGCTTGTTCCGGATATGGCGAAAATGTATATCGATTATTTCCTAACAAGCGACCCCGCAACAGACCAATATGCAGAGTGGATGGGCAAAACTTTCAACGGTTATGATATTCACACACACAAGTTCGTAAACCCAATTTTCTTAGATACAACACTTAACAATAAAGCCCTTAATATCCCTTACACTTGGGACGAAAAAACAAAATCATATGTTAGAGATGTGGACATCAATATGCCAATAACTTTGGAAGGAATGTTCTATGGTTGGACCTATAACTCGCCTGTAACGACAGATGGCGGGCAAAAAGAGGGCGGCAAATATTCAACGCGAGATATGAGCCAACTTTTCTCAAACGATCGTTATATCCGCTTGCTTTGTCAGTATAAAAACTTTGAGGAAACAGACAATTTGGTTAAAAATGAATCGCACATTTTGTGGCATATGCAACGCGTTTATCGTGACACCTCGCTAATTGAAGATAGGGAGCCTGACCACATAAAAGACCTTATCAATTCTCTAAAAGGCACGACTTGGCAAGATGGAACGGGCGTTAACAGCGATGGCCAAATCACAGAAAATGGAAAAGTTATAGAATCTTCAATCGTTGATGTTAACAAAATGATTTCTTGTGCAATTGAGCCAAGAAAAGAACAAGTATAATTTCAACAAAAAGGCTGGATTACCAGCCTTTTATTTTTGCGAAAACAACGTATATTAAATGTTTTACAGATTTCAGAGTAAAGAAAGTATGAGGATTCTGCGAAATAATATCACGATTCACATACAAAAAGAGGGACATGATACGTTTCGCAAAAATAAAGAATTTTTCACTATTTCAATCTATCAATTGATTAGTGTGAGTTTCGAATATGGAATCGATTGCCGCTTCTAAATATTTTTCATAGTAGCGTCCTTCGCCTTTAAATTTGCTTGCGAAAAATATACTTGCAAGTTCTTCACCGGTAATTTTGAGTATGTTAGATCCCTCTTTAACATTGACACAATTAAAATGTTTATTAGCAAAACGTTCAATATCATAATGTGTTAAAATTAAATTGATTTTAATATTATCGCTTAATAAAATATTATTGAACTCACTAGTACATTCAAAAATAATATCAAAAGGAATTTTTAACACCCCTCTTTTTGCGAATTCAAGAATAATGCACCCAAGAAACGCGTGTTTATCAAATATTTTCATAATATTTATTTATGAATTAAGAATTTAATTGTTGCAAATTAAAAAACCACAAAAGTGGTTAAATCAAATAAATGCTTTTCTGGTGGACCATCGGGGACTCGAACCCCGGACCCACTGTATTCAAGTTGAGAGTGAGCGTGGCTGCTCTGCTTGCAGACACGCGAAACGCAGAATACTCCAAGCGAAGCGGAGATTAAGAGCCTCTTAATCAGTTACAAGGGGGTAAGCCCGTTTAATAAAAAATGGTGGGCTGTCGGGGACTCGAACCCCGGACCCACTGATTAAGAGAAAAAAATAGCATATTTTTATTAGACACTTTTTGTGTTATCTTATCCCTTAAAATGCCCTATTTTATAGACAAACTTGGGGTTGTATTGTGTTATCTTTTTCTTTTTAAAATTGTCTAATATTGTTTTAGATTTTGTAGTTTTTTATTAGACAATAAATATGGGATAATATTTAAAAGACCTTTAATAAAACGCTTTTTTTAAACTTGTAATTATGTTAAAATTAAAATATAAATTAAAAAGGAGTTTGATAAAATGAAAATTACTTTTTTAGGAACGGCCGCCGCAACGAGTTTTCCACTGACTTTTTGTCAATGTAAAAATTGTAAAGCAGCAAAAAAGCACAAAGGCAAAAGCATCCGTAAACGTTGTTCACTTTTGATTGATGACAAAATTTTAATTGATTTGTGTCCAGATTTTTTGACGGCTTTAAATATGTATGGAAAAGATATTTCAAAGATTAAATATCTTTTACAAACCCACCCGCACTCAGACCACTTTGACGCTGGGCATTTTGTAACAAGAATGACAGACTATGCAACTGAGAACGCACCAAATCTTGATATCGTTGCATCAAAAAACTGCCTATTAAGGATGTCGGAGATGATTAAAAGCAATGAAGATATAGATATTTTTGATAAAAAATGGCAAAAAGATTTAAATATTGCACTAAATGAAATAAAGCACGGACAAGAAATTAATTTTGAAAATTATAAGATTTTGGCAATTGAATCTTTACATGATTTGAAACAAGGTTCTTTGCTATATTTAATTGAAAAAGGAAAGTCGAGCATTTTGTACGCAACAGATACTGTCGTTTTTTCAGACAAAGCTTTAGATACTCTTAAAAATCGATGTTTAACTTGTCTTATCTTGGACCATACTTATGGTTTTGTAGAAAACCATGGAGGACATTTAAACGAAAAATTGTTTTTACAAGAAATAGATAAGTTAAAAAAAATAAATGCTGTAAATAGCAAAACCTTAATATATGCAACACATATATCCCATGAGGGTTGTTCTTATCACGAACAAATGGAAAAAGATGCCAAAGGAAAGTATTTAGTTGCTTATGATGGACTAGAAATCAAAATTTAGACAAAACTGTTACTATCCATAGCTTATGACAATAAAATCCAATATTTTACAAAATTTTTTAAATTTTTTATTAAAAAATACCCTAACGATTTGTGATTTTATGTCCTCATAGATATAGAGGGGATTGTTAGTTTTGGGCAGCCGAAAGTACGAATTTTGTCTAATTTTAGAAAATTTAAAACTTTTTTCTTAAAAATGACTTAACGATTTCAACTTTTATGTCCTCATAGATATAGAGGGGTCTTTTATTTTTGTTAGTTCTAGGTTTATTAAAAACAACAATTCCCTTGTTAAATTAGAAATTAAAAGGAGGTTTACGAGTAAAATATGTTTTTACATTAACGAAGAGATGAATATGCGAAAAGAGTGAAAATTAAAGCCGAAAGTATAGAAATTTTTAGTAAGCAGGATAAGGAGTAGACACAAAATGCCTTGTACCGCCACGAAAATGCCCTATTTTATAGGGGGTTTTAGGTGCGTCAGGCGGGTATGGGTGGTGGCACAATTTTGAGTCACTCCTCTTTTTCTTGGCAAACGGGATACCCGTTTCCGTTTTCGCGATTAAAATCGCTATGTTAACTTAACAAAATCTTATTAATTTGTTAGGTTTGATTAGTGCCGAAAGCCTTTCGCTCGATGCGTAAAAGGACTATGTCACATTAGTATAGAAAGTGAGAAATTTAAAAAATGGAGATTAAATATGAATAACACAAAACTAAACACACTAAACATTTTTACAAATTACAAAGACATAGTCAAAGTTAAAGATTTACAAAAAATGTTGGGTATTGGCAGGAATTTGGCATATGAGCTTATATCCACAAATAAAATTAAAAGCATAAAATCTGGGAACATAATTTTAATACCAAAGCAAAATGTTATTGACTTCCTAAACGGAGGTGAGAACAATGAAAGGTAGTTTGCAAGTAAAACACGGAACTTATTATGTTGTTGTCAATTACAAAGATGAATATGGCAAGCCAAAGCAAAAATGGATAAGCACAAACCTTAAAGAGCAAGGCAATAAAACAAAAGCAAAAGAAGAAATGCGAAAGATTTTGAAAAATTTTGATTTTAACAATGTTGCGGTTAAAGAAGTGGATAAAACGGAAGATATTTTGTTTGTGGACTTCCTACAAAGTTATTTACCAATAAAAAAACAACAAGTTGAACCTGTAACCTATAATGCTTATGTAAAAACTGCCGAAACAATTTGCCATTATTTTAAAAATATGAGATTAAAACTTAAAGATTTAAAGCCATATCATATTGAGGGGTTTTATAAATCACAATACGATAAAGGCCTTTCTGGAAATAGTGTTTTAAAATATCACGTTTTAATTAGAGAGTGTTTGCAATACGGAGTAAGAAATGATTTTGTTCTAACAAATGTTGCCGACAAAGTTACAAGACCAAAAGTTACAAAATTTAAAGCAAGTTTTTATTCTGTGGAAGAAATTCAAAAATTATTTGAAGCCATTAAAGAACACGAACTACATTTACCCATAATGCTTACCGCAATGTATGGTTTTAGAAGAAGTGAAGTGCTAGGTTTAAAATGGGAAGCGATTGATTTTGAAAATAAAATAATAAAAGTACAACATAAAGTGTTAGAAACAAAAGTTGATGGCAAAAGGTGTATTTATAAATCAAACAAATTAAAAAATGAAACTAGCAACCGAATTTTACCACTCCTTCCGCAAGCGGAAGAATTATTGTTAAAACAAAAAGAGCAAATTGAAATGAACAAAACTAAACTTGGCAAATGCTATAACGAACAAAATTTAGAATATGTTTGTGTTGATAACATTGGCAGGTTGATTTTACCAAACCGCCTAACAAAAGCATTTAATAAAATATTAGCCAAGAACGGATTAAGGCACATTCGCTTTCACGATTTGCGACATTCGTGTGCGAGTATTATGCTTGCAAACAATGTACCAATGAAACAAATACAAGAATGGTTGGGGCACGCAGATTTTAGCACCACAGCCAATATTTACTCTCATTTGGATTATAAAACAAAAATAAACTCCGCAAACACAATCTCAAATGTTTTTGATTTTAATATTGACAAGCCAAAGCAAGAAGAAAACGAGTTGAGCACCGCTGAAATTGAAAAAGAGATACAAGAATTGCAAAAACTTTTAGAAAGGAAAAGACAAAAAGATTATGAAATGTAAAAAGGTTGGGATTAAATTCTCAACCTTTTTCTTATTAAAAAGTGTGGTTTTTTGAAATTTTTATTAGACAATTTATTAGACAAAGCCAAATTTTGCTAAATTTTTGAGATTTTGAAAGACCTATTTTAAGTGTTCAAAAAAGCACATTTTATAAAATTTATTAGACAATTTTTAAAATTTTATTAGACAAAATTTGAAAGATAAAAAACAAAAACCCCCATAAAATAGGGGTTTATTTGGTGGACTGCCGGGGACTCGAACCCCGGACCCACTGATTAAGAGTCAGTTGCTCTACCAACTGAGCTAGCAGTCCAAATTTGTTATTAAGTTGTGTTTTTGCCCTTCGATTAAGAGTCAGTTGCTCTACCAACTGAGCTAA
>CANQHS010000002.1 GCA_947623795.1 uncultured Clostridia bacterium
TATGTAAAACAGGATGTTGAAATCCCGACTGATAAAATTACTGATGTCGCTGCAGAAATTGAAACTTTTGATAACGGAAAAAGATTTAGAATTGTTGCAACCGCAATCCCTTATCAGGTTAACAAGGCAAGATTGATTCAACAAATTGCCAACCTTGTTAAAGATAAAAAGATTGAAGGTATTTCGAACATCAACGATGAATCCGGCCGTGACGGAATGCGAATCGTTATTGAAGTTAAAAAGGACGCAAATCCGCATGTCGTTTTAAATCAACTTTATAAACAAACACAATTGCAACTCAGCAGCGGAATCATCATGCTCGCCTTGGTCAACAAAACGCCAAAAATTTTGAACTTGCAAGAGATGATATATTATTATCTCGATTTCCAACGCGAAGTTGTCACAAGGCGCACACAATATGATTTGAACAAAGCGGAAGAGCGCGAACATATAATACATGGCCTTGTCATTGCTGTGAACAATATTGACGAAGTGATTGCAATAATAAAGAAGAGTGCGGACAAGACGGAAGCACAAACCAAATTGCAAGAAAAATTCAATTTAACAGAAAGGCAATCCAACGCAATCCTTGAAATGAAATTGTCGAGACTCACCGGACTTGAAGTTGAAAAATTGAATGCCGAACTTGCCGAACTTGAACTTACAATTGAAAGATTGAAAGGCATTTTGGCAGACAAAGCGAAAGTTGATGACATAATAAAAACTGAATTATTGGAAATCCGCGCAAAATATCCAACTCCAAGAAAAACCGAAATCATTATGGATTATGACGACATTGACATTGGCGACCTCATTGAAAAACACGATGTTGTCATATCTCTTACCGAGCAAGGCTATGTTAAACGCTTGCCAGTGAGCGAATATAAATCTCAAAATCGTGGTGGCAGAGGCGTTAACGCACACAAGACGAAAGAGGAAGATTTCGTGACCGATATGTTCGTTTCGTCCAGCCATGACGATTTGATGTTCTTTAGCAACAAAGGCAAAGTTTATGTTTTGCGCGCATACAATATCCCAGAAGCGGGCAGACAAAACAAGGGCAGAGCGCTTGTCAACCTACTTCCACTTGAAGCGGATGAAAAAATCAATACAGTGCTGCCTTTCGACAAATATTTCGACAGCAGCCTTGTTATTGTCACAAAGCAAGGACTTATCAAGAAAACCAAACTCACCGAATTTGAAAATATTCGAAAGAACGGAAAAATTGCAATCAAACTTGAGGACGGAGATAGCCTAGTTTGTGCTAAAATCGTGAAGCCAGAAGATGAACTTTTGATTGCTTCAACAAATGGCAAATGTTTGCGATTTAACGAAAAATCTATCCGTCCAATGGGTAGGGCTTCGCACGGTGTGAAATGCATTAAGATGGAAGAGGGCGAAACCGTTGTGGATATGATGGTGCTTGACCCAGAATTGGATATCATAACCGTCACAGAAAATGGCTACGCAAAGCGCAGCAAGATGGAAGATTATCGCTTGCAAGGCAGACGCGGAAAAGGCGTTAAAGCGGGCGTGTTCAACGAAAAAACGGGCAAGGTTGTTGCCCTTCGCCCTGTGAGTGCGGATAACGACATTTTGGTTATCTCGGCCGATGGCGTTATGATTCGAACTCATGTGGACAGCATAAGTTTGCTATCTCGAACTAGCCTTGGTGTGCGACTCATGAAAGTTAGCGCTAGCGACAAAGTTGTTAGTGTGGCAGTTGTGGCTCGCGATGCTGACGAAACCGAAACGGGCGGTGCTGTTGAGGGCGAAAATGCCACGACAGAAAACGCACCTAGCGAACAAAATGTAGCCGAAGAAACAGAGGGCGCGGTTGCTCAAAATTCAAGCGAAATCACGGAAGAAAACAATAAGAAAACGGAAAATGAACAGCCAGAAAACGAATAAAAAACAAAATATGCTGAAAATTTCAAAGTTTTCAGTATATTTTTTTTAAAATATCTCAAATTGTATTATATTTTTGAATATATTTTTTGTATAATAAAATTGTGAAAAAAATATCTGCAATCTTAATCTCAATTATGCTGTGTGTTGTCACATTGCTTTTTTCGGGGTGCGGAAGCGTTCGCAGCATGACCATGACAAACGCGGACGGCACGATTGACGAATTAGTTTATATCGAACTCGATGAAGAGCAAGTTAAAGCGGCGGATTATAACATAAAAGAATTGGAGTTGGATATATCGCTTACGGGCGAGCGGATTGCACAAGGATATGTCGATACATTCGTCAGAGAAATGAGCAAAAAGAGTGGCGAAGCCAAAACGGAAGAAAAACAAATTTTTTATAATAGGGCGGCTTCTGGCATTAAAATTATAAAAAGCCAATGGCAAGAGAACACGGGCGTGCTTGGAATCAAATTTTTAAATAATGATGTGTATAAATTGTTTTATGGCATAACAGATGAAAACACAAACGAGCCTTTGGAAGAAAAACATCTCTTTTATAGCAAAATCTCGTATGTGGGTCACTCAAAATATATCGCATATTCTAGCTTATATGACGAACTAAAAATTTATTACGAAGCAAAATATCCAAATCTCATAAAGGAAGATAGCGGAGAGCTGTTGTACACATTTGTGACAAACTATAGACGCGAACGCTCGAATGCAGATTATGTCACTAAAATGGACGGGCAATATTATCACACTTGGGTTATTGATAGCCTTGATGAAGAAATTGTGATTTACTATAACACTCTAAATCGCGGGAACATGATTATTGCAGTTGTCATATTTAGCCTAATTGTGTGTGCGATTTTAAACCTAATTGTTTTTGTGAAAAAAAAGAAAGCAAAAGCTACGAATGTTGAAAATGAATAATATTTGAAAATAATAAAGAAATATAAGAATATAAATATAAAGATAAATAAAAATTAAAATAATAGCAAGATAAATAAAAATTTATAAATAATAACAAAAACAAATAAAAAATTCACAAATTTTGTGAATTTTTTTGAATTTCAATAAAATTTTTCTAAATATTTAATTTTTTTATTGTTTTTTCCTTAAGTTAAATTTTATATTTGTTTTTATTATTTTTTCTTTTATTTTAGATTAAATTTTTTCTTTCGATTAAATTATCAATTTTTATTTTTTTAAAAAATAATTATAATTTACCAATCATTTTTTCGGCTTGGAGTTTTTATGTCGTCATAAAATTCCAAATATTTTTCTGCATAGCTATTTTCTTGCTTAAATTTAGGCTTTTTTGTTGTGCTCGTGGTCTTTGGAACTTTGCCCTTTTTCAATTTCTTTACAATTTTTACTTTCATAATAATATTATAGCACAAAAAATTAATTTTTTGTTAAAAATGATATAAATTTTTAATATTTTTTTAATTTTTAACTGAAATTTTTATTTTTTCATTATTTTTAATTAAATTTATTATTAAATTAATTTTAAAGTTTACATTAAAAAAATTCGCGGCTTTCATTATTAATAATGAAAACCACTGCACTGACAGGGCCCAATGCCCAGCAATGCTAGCCCCAGCGAATTCTTATTAATATTATACTATAGAATTTTCAAAATTTCAATACTTTATATAAAAAAATTCGCATTTAGCGAACTTATTTTTTTTGTTTTAGCATTTTATCATTGACGCCATTTCGTTTTTCATTATATGGGGAGAGAACAACTTTGTTTTCTTTGAGGCTTTTTTGCACATCAATAACGCGTTGATTGCTGCTGCCTTTGAATCTTAAAGTTATGTCCTTTAGTTCCTCTTTAAATTCACCATCAACAATAACATCAATATAATTTAACAATTCTCTTGTGTTTGGTCCGTGTGCGCGGCTTTCGCCCAAGAGTTCTTTATCGAACAAATAGCCAGAATAGCACCAAATTGTTTTGTTAGGATAGGTCGCCTTAACGCGTTTTACAAATGGCAACAATGCGTTTTGATTCGGGATTTCCATCGGCTCGCCACCAATCAAAGTTATGCCATTAATGTAGTTGGGCTTTAGCGATTCAAGGATTTTGTCTTCCACCTCTCTTGTAAACGGCTTGCCATAGTTGAAATCCCACGTTTCTGGATTAAAACAATTCTTGCAATGATGTGTACACCCACTCACAAAAAGCGAAGTTCTGACCCCTTCGCCATCCGCGATATCATTAAATTTAA
Organism: uncultured Clostridia bacterium; assembly: GCA_947623795.1. Taxonomy (GTDB): domain Bacteria; phylum Bacillota; class Clostridia; order Christensenellales; family UBA1242; genus Onthoplasma. The sequence continues at coordinate 4,151 of CANQHS010000002.1, forward strand.
TATTCCCATAATTCATATGTCGCCCTTTCTCTTACTTTTTGTGACCAAAAAGTAACAAAAAGACATGTTAATCTGTGCCACACTAAGTGTGGCACAAATAATACATGTTTTTCTGTTTCTCTTTTATCAAAAAGAGAAAACTACAAATGCAAAACACGGTCACGGATTTCTTGGGTTCGGCCTTGGTTCCAGAATTGGCTGCCGATGTAGCCGCATGTGCGTCTTGCAACGTTCATTTTTGTTTGGTCCTTATTGCCGCAATTTGGGCACACCCAAATGAGCTTTCCGTCTGGGTCGTCCTCAATCATAATTTCGCCGTCATAGCCGCAAACTTGGCAATAGTCGGATTTGGTGTTGAGTTCGGCATACATGATGTTGTTGTAGATAAATTTCATAACTTGCAAAACTGCTTCAAGGTTGTCTTGCATGTTTGGAACTTCAACATAACTTATTGCTCCGCCGGTTGAAAGTGCTTGGAATTGGCTTTCGAATTTTAGCTTGCTGAAAGCGTCAATTGGCTCGGTTACATGAACATGATAGCTATTTGTGATGTAATTCTTGTCGGTTATGCCTGGAATTATGCCAAAGCGACGTTGCAAGCATTTTGCAAATTTATATGTTGTGCTTTCAAGCGGTGTGCCATAGATGCCAAAGCCGATTGTGGTGTCTTTTTTCCACTTGTTGCATTTGTCGTTCATATATTTCATAACTTGAAGAGCAAATGGAGTTGCTTCTGGGTCGGTGTGAGATTTGCCGGTCATATATTTTGTGCATTCATATAGCCCAGCATAGCCAAGCGAGATGGTGGAATAGCCGCCGTATAGCAATTTGTCTATCTTTTCGCCTGGTTTTAATCTCGCGATTGCGCCATGTTGCCACAAAATTGGGGCAGCATCGCTCAATGTGCCTTTAAGCCTGTTGTGCCTGCACATCAAGGCCTCATAGCAAAGGTCGAGCCTGTCGTCAAAAATTTTCCAGAACTTTTTCATATCTCCGCCGCTAGACAAAGCAACATCGACAAGGTTGATTGTCACAACGCCTTGGTTAAATCTGCCATAAAATTTATAGTTGCCATTTTCATCTTTCCAAGGGCTAAGATTGCTTCTGCAACCCATAACAGGGAAGCAGTTGCCTTCCTTATATTCTTTCATTTTCTTTTCCGAGATATAGTCTGGGACAAGGCGTTTTGCTGTGCATTTTGCTGCCAATTTTGTTAGATAGTAATATTTGCTGTCCTCATGGATATTGTCCTCTTCCAAAACATAGATAATTTTTGGGAAAGCTGGTGTGATGAACACGCCTTTTTCATTTTTAACGCCCTCATAGCGTTGCAACAATGTCTCTTCAATAATAATTGCAAGGTCATCGCGCTCGCGCTCGTTTTTAGCTTCACCAAGATATAAAAATTCGGTAACAAAAGGGGCTTGGCCATTAGTTGTCATCAAGGTTATAACTTGATATTGTATGGTTTGCACGCCGCTTTTGATTTCTTTTCTAACGCGTTGCTCGGTGATTTTGTTAAGCAATTCTTCGTCCACCTTACCGCACGCTTCCATAAGTTCGGTGGCCACTTCTTTTTTGATGCGTTGGCGGGAAACATCAACAAATGGAGCGAGGTGAGCAAGGCTTATGCTCTGCCCGCCATATTGGCTGGACGCAACTTGTGCCACAATTTGAGTTGCAATGTTGCACGCTGTTAGGAAAGAATGCGGTTTTTCGATTAGGGTTGTTGAAATAACCGTGCCATTTTGCAACATATCTTCAAGGTTAACGAGGTCGCAATTGTGCATGCGTTGAGCAAAATAGTCCGCATCGTGGAAGTGGATTATGCCTTCTTCGTGTGCTTTCCAAATGTGCTCGGGCAACAAAAATCTTTTTGTTAGGTCCTTGCTGACTTCCCCTGCCATATAATCGCGTTGAACGCTGTTCACGGTTGGATTTTTGTTGCTGTTTTCTTGCTTAACCTCTTCATTATTGCAATCAATAAGAGATAGGATCTGCTTATCGGTCGTGTTGGCTTGACGCGCCAAAGCGTGTTGATATCTATAAATTATGTATGCAATGGCGACATCGGCGGCGCGCTCGTTGATAATTGCGTGCTCGACCATATCTTGAATTTCTTCAACCCCTAAAGCCCTGCCAACATCTTCGCATTTTGCTACAACTGAGCTCACAATTTTGTCGATTTGCTCTGTCGTTAAACGCTTGGAAACTTCTTCAACAGAATTGTTTGCCCCTATAACTGCATTCTTTATTTTGTCGGCCGAAAATAGGACTTCTTGGCCATCTCTTTTGATTACTTTCATTATATTTTCCTCCTAAATGTTTTTCGTAAAGTGTAATCATTTGTTTGACTTTACAACCCTATTATACTAAAATGAAATTGTAAATATTGTTGTTTTCACAACAAAAAAGGACAAAAATGGAACATTTTAAAGAGTTAAAAGCCACAAAAATTTTCAAGGACGCGGACGAGTTCGATTGCCAAGCAATGATGTTTTGCTTCAAAACGAGGTTCAAAACTTTTTTGAAAAATGAGCCCATTTTAAAGCAGGGCGAACCGGTTGATGAAGTCGCAATTATTTTAAAAGGTGCAGGTATTGTGGAGCACTGCGACACGCTGGGCAATATATCGATTGTTTTGGAGATGAAGCCGGGCGATATTTTTGGCGTGGAAAACGCATATACGGGCAACGAATTTTATCTCGACAGCCTCATCGCGACCGAAAAAACACTCGTTATGTTCATGAACAAGCATAGGCTCATCACCCCGTGTGAGAACAAATGCAAAAGGCACGATTTGGTCATTAAAAATGTCATGAACCAGCTCGCGAGCCGAAGTTTGGAGTTGACGAACAAACTTATACATATGTCCAAAAAGAGCATAAGGGATAAACTTCTTTCATATTTTTCGCACGAGGCGGACAAAACCAATTCTCAATACTTTGAAATTCCGTTCAATAAGACCGAACTAGCGAACTATCTCTCTGTTGACCGCAGCGCGATGAGTACAGAACTAAGCAAAATGCGCGATGAGGGCATTATTGATTACGACAAAAAAGAATATAGGTTAATTAAAAAGAAAGCGGAATAACGCATTCTTTTTTGTTAAAAGACTTCGTCTTTTTCAGTTTGTTAATATAGATTAATTAAATTTTGTTAAAGGCGGAGTCTTTTTCAAATCTTGAATATCGTGTAAAAAAGAAAGCAGAATAGAAATAGATAAATGTCATTCTGAGCGAGCGATAATATAGAGCGAGTCGAAGAATCTCATTAAAAAAACGGCGGGGAGCCGTTTTTTAATTTCCAACAAAGAACACTGCGAGCAAGCCTGGCCCGGTGTGGCAACCAATAACTTGGGTAAGTTCGGTTATAATTGGGGTCACGCCCAGCGTTTCGCTCAACATATTAGCGAGCTCTTTTGCATCGTCATAGCAATTAGCGTGGTCGATGAAAACATATTTTTTCTCAGTTATGTTTTGAAGGCAGATTTTGCTCAGTTCGGAAATGGATTTTCGTCTTGAAATGACCTTCTTGAAGGCAACAAGTTTGCCTTGTTCGTCAACGCGTAAGATTGGCTTGATTTTAAGCAATGTTCCAATGAAGCCAGAAACTTTGCTAAGCCTGCCGCCACGAACGAGATATTTTAGCGCTTCAATGGTGAAAAAGCTATGCACATGCGGGATAAGTTTTGTAATTTCCTCTTTCACCTCGTCGATTGATTTGCTTTCGTTTATTAAATCCAACGCCTTTAAAACTAAAATGCCTTGTCCGGAAGCCGCATTGAGCGAATCGATGACAACAATTTTGTTTTCGTGAGTCTTGTTTAATTCGTCCGCAACGCGCATCAAAGTGCTTGTGCTAGCGCTAAGGCCAGAACTAAAGCCGATATGCAAAATATCCTCATGCTTAGTTAAGAGTTTTTCGAAATATTCTTTTGCTCTGAACTCGTTAATTTGCGTGGTTGTTGGAACTGAGCCGGCTTGCATTTTTTTATAGTAGCTTGCCGGGCTCAACTCCTCGCTCAAATCGTCATAGGTGTTGCCGTCCATATAAATTTGCATGGGAATCATGCTAATGTTAAATTTTTCATAATATTCTTTTGGTAGATTCGCGGTTGAATCGGTGCTTAAAATCATATATTATCTCCTTTAAATTTAAGTTTTACTATCGTTTCCACATTCTTTGTGTTAGGGAACATATCAAATGGGGTTATTTCCTCTATTATATAATTATTTAAAATTTCTCGCAAGTCTTTAGCGAGGGCGATTGGATTACAAGAAATGTAAATTATGTCGTTAATTTTGTTAATTTGTTGCATTGTTTGCTTGCCAATTCCCTTTTTTGACGGGTCGAGAACAAGGACATCGGGCGATAAATCTTTTATTTTTTCATTAAAATCGCCCAAAATGTTAGTTAAATTCGTTATTTTGTTCGTTTTTTTCAAGTTTTCAGCGCTAAGGTGCGAACTTTTTTCAATTTCGATGCCATAAACTTGGCTGCTACACTTTGCAAGCATTGCGCTCAAAAGCCCTTCGCCACTAAACCCGTTCACAACAACTTTGTTAGTCAATCCGTAAGATTTAATAAGGTCAACTACTTTACTATATAATTTGTTTTGTATATTTATGTTTGTTTGATGAAAACCGCTTAGGTCCACCGAATAATTTATGTCAAAAAGCGAAGTCTTTATGTATTTTTCGCCCGCGATGTGCGTGCAATTTTGGGTTAAAATAACGCTATCTTTTCGTGTGTTCAAAAATAAATATAATCCCACATTTTCTATTTGTTTTTCTAGCATCGAATAGAAGGGCAGAAGGTCCAATTTTTGTTTTGCCACAACGCCCACAAGCGTTGTTCCGTCAATCGAACGCACAACTAAGTTTTTTATTTGGCTTATGTCACAAACTTTCGCGTAAGCCTTAAATATTTTTAAGACCTTATTTATGCTCTCGTTTGAAATTTGACATGAATCGATTGCAATTATGTCATTAGATTGCTTTTTATATAGTCCAATTTTGCGTGATACTGCAAAACTCGTTTTGTTGCGGTAAAAATAGTTGCTATCGGACGGTACGGTTGGGTTGACATGAACATCAATGCCTGCAATTTTCTTGATTGTTTTCCTAACAAGGTCACGCTTAAATTTAAGTTGTTCGCCATAAGCCATATGTTGCAAATCGCACCCGCCGCAAACTTTAAAATATGGGCATGGTGGAGTGACGCGATTTGGACTTTGAATGAGAATTTTGCTTATTTTTGCGATATCGTAGTTTTTAAAGCTGTTTGTTATGTTTGCATCCACTTTTTCGCCCACAATTGCGTAGTTCACAAGCGTTATTTTATTATCTATTTTGCCAACGCCCTCGCCGTTCATGCCATAGTCGAAAATATCAATTTGCATGGCGAATTATCCCGTTTAGGCCGTTCTTGACGAGTTGCGACAAAAAGGTGCACAAATGGTCGAGTTCGCAATTTATGTTGCCCTTGAACCACTCGGTGTAGCAATCCATAATTCCGCCCACAGTGTAGTTGACAACGAGTTTGAACGAATCGAGATTTGTTACATATTTCATAACTTCGAAATTGTTTGAAATGGCGTTCATAATGTAGTGCTTTATTTTGTCAATAAGTTGAATGTTTTCTGCCGCGTTAATGATGAGCTTATAATACTCCAAATCTTCCTTTAAAATATTGTTGAGTTCGTTGAACAAAAGTTCGGGGTTGGTGCTTATGTCCTTTTGCCTAAAACAAGTTTCAATCCCTTTAAATTTAAGGCTGACGACATCACCCAAATATTTTTCCACATCATCAACATTATTAAAGTGCAAATAAAATGTGCCGCGATTGATTTCGGCGAGTTCAACAATGTCGGTAACGGAAATCTTTTTGCTCTTGTGAAGCAAGGTCAAATATGCCGAAGTGATTTTCTTTTTTGTGGCAATGCTGTTTTTGTATATCGCTTTCATGTCGTTTATTATATAAAAATTCAACAGATTTGTCAATTGTTGTTTAAAGTTTTTTTAGATTTCACAAAATTTATCAATTTTTTTATTTTTTTATTGAGTTATATTGCCGCTTTTATTATAATACAATTATAAACAAATGTTTATTATTCAAAGGAGAATTATGAAAAAAATTGGTTTGGTGATTGACAATTCGGCGGCAATTTCGCCCGAAGAAATGAAGAGATTAAAAGTGGCAAAACAAGTGCCAATTTCGTTTATTGTGAACGGAGAAGAATATTATGAAGGCGAGAACATGACCTATGAAGAGTTCTATAAATATCTTGCCGACAAAAAGACGGAAGTTAGCACTTCGCAGCCCAGCATTGAAGTTGTTAAATCGGCATGGAGAGAAGTTTTGAAGGATTATGACGAACTTGTGTATATCCTTCTATCTAGCGGGCTTAGCGAGGCTTGCAACACTGCCATAAACGCTAGCCATGAGCCTGAATTTGAGGGCAGAGTTTTTGTGCCTAACAATCAGCGCGTGGCATATATGAACAAGGTGGCTTTTTATGAAACTCGCTATCTAATCGACCAAGGAAAATCCGGCCGCGAAATTAAAGAATATTTGGAAAAGACAAAAGCCGATTGCGGAGTTTATATCGCGGTTGACACCTTAAAATATTTGAAAAAGGGAGGGCGAGTTACTCCCGCTGCGGCGGCAATTGGAACGCTTTTGAACATCAAGCCAATTTTGCAAATCCATGGCGGAAAACTTGACGCGTATGCAAAAGTTATGAGCATGCGCCAAGCGAGAGCAAAAATGATTCAAGCCATGCGAAAAGAGATTATGGAAAAATTTCCAGACGAATATAAAGAGGGCAAAGTTTACATCGGCATGGCACACAGCGAGCCAGATTTGAATAGCCAAGAACTTCAAGATTTCATCAAGGAAGTTAAGGCCGCTTGCCCAAATTTGCCATTCTTCACTTGCGACCCATTGCCGCTATTCATCGTTTGCCACACCGGGCCGGGGGCTTTGGCGTGCGGCTATTGCGTGGATAGGCTAGGCATTATAAAAGACATGAAAAAAGATTAGAACTATGGAAACAAATGAAATTGTTATTAACAAATCGCGTTTTGTGGCATATAAATTTGAGTTGACTTGCCTTGACGATGTTAAAAAGCATTTGGAAAATTTAAAAAAAGAACACAAAAAAGCAACTCACATTTGTTATGCCTATGTTTTTAATATCGATGTGGTTAGTGAGAAATGTTTTGACGATGGCGAGCCAAATGGCACGGCGGGATATCCAATTTTGAACGTGATTAAAAAACGAGGGGAAACAAACATCCTCGTTGCAGTTGTCCGATATTTTGGCGGCATCAAACTTGGCGCGGGCGGGCTAACGCGAGCATACACAAAAGCCGCCAGCAGCCTATTTTAAAAATTCCACAAATTGTGGAATTTTTTGTTTTACAATTTTTTTTACACTAATTTTATTTGTTGATAATATTTTCATCATTTAAGTTTTTAGATTATAACGCCGCCCTTATTTTTGGCAACTGGGATTTTAACATCAAGGTCATAATCTAGCCCGATGTAGGCAGAAAGATTTCGCCTTGTTAAATGTTGCTCTTCATATTCGCTAATCTTATCTTCTCTATCAAGTTTTACAAGTTTTTTAAAGTTCAACAAAAAGTCTTTATAATCCTCATCGGTTTCGTTTGCGACAATGTCGTTAAGCAATTTGTCCATATAGATAAAGCTTAGCATATTGGCTTCGATTTCCATTGGGTGGGTGAAGTCGATATTTTCAATTGCGCTTTCGCTCGACTTTGCAAGCACATCGAAATTTTCTTCAGTTGCGTTGCGTTGAACATAATCCAAAATCATCCTATTTTGGTCCTTATAGTTATCATATAAGGCTTTGTTCAAAATAATCTGCACAATATGTTGAAATTCGTGGCCCGAAATTGTGAGCTTATATATAAAATAATGCAGCGCCAAATCGTTTGTGAGACCGTATGACCTAAATCGCTTTTTAAAAGCGGCGGTGTAAAGCAAATTGTTGTGGCGATTGATTTTCATGTCATCTCGCAAAAAATATACTTCAAACTTATTGTGCTGTTCCAAATAGTGGAGATACGCTTCCGTTTTTTCATATTGAAGTTTTTTAACAAGGCGGATGTCTATATCATAATTTTCGCTAGATAGCGAATTGATTCGCATTATATATTCCAAATACATAAGCAAAAAATTGTTTGTTTCATCCGCCGAGATTGAGTTGTTCTTATATATAATTTTAAAATACTCGTTCATTGAGTCCAAGAGTTTTTGATCAGTAAATTTTGTTATCTTTTGTGCGTGTTTCATGTTGTCCATTATACAACAATTTTAGAACTTGTCAAGATGTTTTAAAAATTAATTGCAAAATTTTTTTTTTTGGTGTAAAATGCCTTATATGAATATAAAAGAACTCATTGCAGATAGCATAAATTATTCAATTGAAGGCGTAGATTTTAAAAAGCTTATTGTGGAAAGTGCGTCCCCAGACAAAGGGGACTATTGCTTGCCTTGTTTCTCGCTTTCCAAGATTTTAAAACGCAATCCGTTTATAATCGCCAACGACATCAAAAAATGTGTTAAACTTGGCGGAGCAATACAACATGTTGAGGTGGTCACCGGCTATCTTAATTTCTTTTTAAACAAAGCAGAAATTGCAAATCAAATTTTGACAGGATTTAAGGGCAAATTTGCCACCACTGAAGGCGAAAATAAGACTGTGCTTATCGACTATGGTAGCCCAAATCTTGCAAAATATCTCCATATCGGTCATCTTAAAACGATTATTATTGGCGAGAGCCTTGCCCGCCTTTATGATTTGTTTGGCTATGATGTCAAGAGATTGTGCTATAGCGGGGACTATGGCACTCCATTTGGCATGATGATTGCGGGGATGTTTAAGTATGGCAGCATGGACGAAGTTCTTAAAAAGGGCAACGAGGCTTTGCAAGACTATTATGTGAAGTTTAATGCGGAATTGGGGAAGAAGCCCGAACTTATTGATGAAGCGCGCGAAATTTTCAAAAAAATTGAAGATAGGGATAAAGAAATCTACCCAATATACGAAAAAATCATCGAAATCGCTCTAAAAGAAGCAAAACAAATGTTTTCTGTGCTTGGCGTTAAGTTTGACGACTTCCGTGGCGAGATGTACTATAATCAATTTGTTCCAAAAATTGTTAAAGAGCTAGAGAAAAAGAATTTGCTTCAAGAGAGCGAGGGCGCAAAAATCGTGGATTTGAGCCCATATAAATTGACCCCTTCCGTGATTATTAAAAATGACGGAACTTCGCTTTACACAACGCGTGATATTTGCGCTGTTATTGAAAGACATAAAGAATATAAGTTCGATAAAATGCTATATGTGACCGATGTCGCACAAATTTTGAACTTCAAACAACTCATCAAAATCATGGAACTTATGGGCTATGATTTCTATAAGGATATGGAGCATGTCCCTTATGGCAGATTCAGTTTGCCAGACGGAAAAATTAGCTCAAGAAAGGGCAAACAGGCAGTTTTGACCGACCTTATTGCCTACATTATAGATAAAGCTAAAGATGTGATTAAAAATAGGCATTTTTCATATGAAAATCCTGAAAAAGTGGTGAAAATTGTTGCCCGCGCTGTGCTTAATTATAGCGTTTTAAAAGTGGAGCGCATTAAAGATTGCGTGTTTGACATCGAGCAAGCGTTCTCTTTTGATGGCGAAACTGCACCTTATATGCTTTACACCTACACAAGGCTTGAAAGCATATTGAGAAAGTATGAAAAACTTTCCGCCAAGCCGGACTATTCTTGCTTTGACGATGATGCATTTATGCTTACAAAATACATAAACGATTTCGGCATAACCTTGCACACGAGTTTGGGAAAACGAGATATTAGCATTGTTTGCAAACGCGTTATGGATATGTGCAAAACATTTAATCATTTCTACACAAATTGCAAAGTTCTGGACGGCAACCCTGCCACTACAAACGCGAAAATCAACCTCGTTAAGGCGCTAAAATCCACCCTAAAGACCGGCTTCAACATAATGTGCATGGACCCCCTAAAGGAAATGTAAATATCTTTCCAAAAACTATTGACAAACACAAAACAAATTGTTATTATTGTTGTGCTTAATAAAAAGGCACAACAAAATACACGCTACTGTGCGAAGGCGGCGAGCAGCGTGCTTATATGCTACTGTGGCTCAGGGGTAGAGCACCACCTTGGTAATTATATACTTTACCGTTGGCAAATAGTGCAAAACTCCTTTAAAATAAATGATTTTGCTATGTTGTAGTTTGTGCTAAAATCAAAAAGTGTAAAAAAATTGTAAAAAAGTTGTAAAAATTTAATCGTAGGCAACAGCCTATATGCTAATGTGGCTCAGGGGTAGAGCACCACCTTGGTAAGGTGGGGGTCGCGGGTCCGATTCCCGCCATTAGCTCCATTAATCTTGCATTGTGCAAGATTTTTTATTTATTGGTGTTAGAAGATTTAAAATCGTTCACTATCTCTAATAGTATAGGGTCTAGGTAGCTTAAAGCTTCATTTTCAATGTGTTGTGGAACTCCATAGTAAGCACCAGCTATTGCTCCACATATAGCACCTGTAGTATCACAATCTCCACCAATGGACACACAATTCCTTATGGCATCTTCAAAGTCGGTTGATATTAAAAAGCAGTAAATGGCTTGTGGCACACTGTCTTGGCAAGTCATTGTGTATTTATAATTTTGTTTTAAGTCGTTATAGTCAAAGTCTAGTGAATAGTAATTTTGTTCAACATAGGCTTTAATTTCTTCTTTGGATTTTTTGTTTAAAGCTAACCATACGGCAACAGCGGTAGCTTCAGCTCCTTTTATTCCCTCTGGGTGATTGTGTGTAACTTTTGTTACTTGTTCACTTAATTTCTTAACTGCTTTAAGGCTATTAGCAAAATAAGCAACAGGGCTAATTCTCATAGCAGAACCATTTCCAAGTGAATTATAAGGCTCAGGATTTTTGTTTATAAGCCACTGAAAGAACTTGTTTCCGTATCCAGCTTTCCAAAACATTTTTCCATATTCTTGCATACGTTTAATAGCATTTAAAGATAGTTTAGTATAATCTCCGTTACAATCTTTTAGTGCTAAATAAACAGCAAGCGTCATAACACTATCATCAGTGAAACGACAATCTTTTGAGAACAATGGAAAGTCTTTTGTTTTAATGTTATGAAACTCGTATTTAGAGCCAATTATGTCTCCAACAATAGCACCTATCATTTTAACCTCTTAAGCTTATTATATCACTTTTATGGCTATAACTCAAATGTTTAGTTATGGTCGGTATTATACAAGTATAGCTTAGTGTTGCTGTTGTAGGTCATTATCTCTACAACTTGTTTAAATGGCTTTAAATTGTGTGTGGTAAAGCAATAGTCAACGAAATCGTGTAGCTTTTGTAAAATCATTGTTCTGCATATAGATTTGAAATCGTTGTTAAATTCAATTAGCTGAAAAATAGGTACTTTTTCTTCCATATTATTTATTGAGTTAACTAATTAAGTAGTTGTTATAAATTTCAGCAGCTTCATCGTCTTGTGATTTAAGAGAGTGTGTGTAAATATCAAAAGTAATTTTTTCATTTGCGTGTCCAGCTCTTGTTGAAACTACTTTTAATGGAATTCCAGCATTTATTTGATTTGTAATACAAGTGTGGCGGATTTCGTGTGGAGTTATAAGTTTAAAACCATGCTTTAAATTAAAGTCTTTCAACCATTTATCAATAGTGCAAGGGTTCATTGGTTTTCCATTATCTCTAATAAATAGTCTGTCGGTGTTTTCCCATAAATCTCCATGCAACTCTTTTTGCTTATCGTACCACAACTTATATTCAGCAAGCACATTTAGCATTTGTTCTGGTAGTTTTAAACTTCTTTTAGAGGTTTTTGTTTTTGTACCTTTCGTTACAATTCCAAAACTTCTTAAATAAAGGCTATTATGTGTAACACTTAATGTTTGGTTATCAAAGTCTATATCTCTCCAACTTAAACCACAAACTTCTGCTTTTCGTAAACCTAAAAAGATTAGTAAAGAGAAGATTGTTTTTTTCTTTTGGTGTGGCTCATTTAAAACTGCTTTTACAAACTCTTTTGATTCGTTGGCATCGAACACTTCTTTAGGGTGAGACGTTCCTGTGATTGGTCTAGTAAAGTCTTTTGAGGCATAATTATGTTCAACAAGTTGTTCTCGTTTTGCTTCACCTAATATAACAACTAATATAGTTCTAATTCCAGCATTGGTTGATTTGGCATATTTGGTTTCAATTTGCTTAACGTCAAAGCATTTAGAAAGGGGTATATTAAAATATTTGCAAATTGCTTTTGCTGTGGAAATATTTACAACTTTTCCTATTGTAGTTGCAACATTTAATGTGTGTCGTTCAATTCCACATAAACTAGCTATTTTGTTTTTGCATTGTTTAACATCTATTATGTCATATAAAGATTTTTTAACGGTTACTACTTGTTTTTTATAAGTTCTTGTGCATAAATAATCGTAAAACTTTTGCACCATACTTGGATTTATTTTTCTAATTAGGCATTGACCAAAGTTTTGATTAATTACTTTTAAGGCATTTAAGGCTCTTTCATAATAAGAGTAAGCTTCAGGGTTGCGAAGTAATATTCTGTTTAACCACTGCGTTGAATATTCTTCAAAGGTTATATTATTTTCTTCAACAAATAAACCAACTGATTTTTTCTCTACTTGCTTAATAAATTCAAGTTCTGCTTTCTTTCGTTCATATTCTATCTCTTTGTGAGATAGTCCATGCGGAATTTTCCATGTCTTAGTATATTGCTTTGGCTGTTCGGTTAAAGGGTCTTTTCCCATACAAAAGAAACGATAAGAAATTAGCTCTCCATTTTTATTTCGTCTTTCGTAGCAATTTTTGTTGTTTTTCATCTTAGTTCTCCTTTCACATAATATACACTCATAAATTAAAAAGAAAACATTTTTGTAATTTGTACCAATGTTTTGGTATTTATATTATAAGAGAGCTCGACAAAAATCGTAGGGATTTTTTTTCAAAAATAAAAAAGATTGCTAGTAGCAATCTAAGTTTAATTTAGTATAGGAACGGCGTGTTCATAAAAGTCTAATAAGGTAAATTTAACAGGAACTATGGAATCTAATTCTGCTTGCGTGCAGTTTTTGAATAATAATTCTTCACAATGTTTATGCAAGTCAGTGGCAATTCCAAACATACTAGTTTTACTTTTTGCTTTAAATGTTCCAACTATGTCTATAATGTCGAGGGTAATTAATTGCATTGTTTTTGATTTTCCAAGTGCACAGTCAACTTCATTTAACCATAGGCAATCATAACCACCAAATTTTAATATATCTTCGTTGGTATTGCTTTTATCTTGTTTGACTCGTTCTTTTTTAGTTTCTAACCATTTTTGGTAGGCTGGAGAGCTTTCATTATATTTAACTTGAAAAGCTAATCGTATTCCAACTTCGTTTGGATTTGCTCCAACTTTAAATGCTCCACTACCATTAATATATCTAAAATTTCGTGTTTGAAAATAATCTCTTAACAAGTAGTTGCCAAAGCACTCATACGACGGCTTTAAACCATTTTTTAATGCTTGCTCTGACACTTTTGAAAATATATATGGTCTAAAAATTTCTGAATCAAATATGCTTAAATATTCTTTATGGCTAGGTATATAAGCTTTTAATGTGATGTCTGTAGGTACATCGTCATATTTAAGTTTTAAATCTTCTTCGCTAGCTTTTATGTTGTCTGAGATTTGTTTAACTTTTTTCTTTATTAAAGAGAGTAGTGTTTTATATTCTTCTAAGTCAAGACAAAATTCAAGGCTACCATTAGCTAAATCAATGGCAGTAAAAGCGTGGTATAAGCAATCATAAATTTGTTCTTGGTTTTTGTTCCTTAGGCTTAAATCGTCAATATATAAATTCATTTACACCTCACACATAACTCATTAGAGTATCTTTACATACCTTTCTCTATCTTGGAAATAGCTAGGTCTTGGTGGCTCAACTTGATATAATTCAAATGTTTTGTTTGATTGTGCTATTTCATTGCTAATGGTAGAGAATAGTTCTTTTAGATTATTAGGGATAAATTCTTTAAATTCAAACACTTTGTCTATTTTATTTGTTTCTAAATTAATTTTCTTCCAATTTGTTTTGTCTTTAATGATTAGGGCGGACAAGTTTAGTTCTCTTGCTAATTTTTTTGCTTGCCTTTTCGTTATATTATGAACTAACAAAACTCTTTCATCGAGTTTAAACTCATTGTCTATTTGGCAAATAAATTCAGTGTAAGCAAATTTAAGCATTTGAATTTTGCTTTTTGCTATTGAATAGTTTGAGCAATGTAATAAAATTGCACAATTTTGCTCTTCGCTTAATCTTTTACATAGCGAATTTGCTATGGTTTCAGTTTGATTAATTGTTTCATGGGAGTTATATTTCATTGCTATATTTCCTTTTAAAAATGTCTTATTAAATTAATTATAAGACACTTTTACGAAAATCGTTAGGATTTTAATTTATTTCTTTCAGTCGTAAATATAATTAAGGGTTTTCTTTTTCACTGTCTTTTGGTGTTGGTGGCATAGGCTCTAACAAATTGGTTATTGGATTAATAAACACTGGCGAATTATTATAGTGTATAAAATCTTCTAACAATTTTAAAAGAAGTTTTTTACCTGCGGTTTCATTAGTTATTTTACGGCAAAATAGTTCATAGTAGGCTAGGGTGTAGTAGGGCGACAATAAATCTTCTGCACGATTTGTTTTGTTGTAAATGATAATTTGAAATGGTTGCCACTCTTTATACATTTCTTCTAAACAAGCTGTCTTTGTTTCAAAACCTTTGCTTTTATAGTCAATATCAGGTAAAGTGTGCAAAACAAATTGTTTCAATTTATCTTCTGGTACATCGGCATTTTTTAATTTCATGTACTTTAAGTGTAAATTATAAATATCTTCTTTATTTCCAACATTGTTGTTTTTAATTGAATTATCAAACCACCAAATTGCAGAATCAAATGTGTTTAGCTCAAACACTCTATAAAGCTTTTGATTCATGGTTAAACTTTTATCATTAATTATTTTTTTAAATTTCTTTTCGTCAGGCAATTTGTTGTAGCACATTTTCTTTAGCGTTTTAAAACTATCTCCGACTTGAGTAAATATTTGTTTATAAGCATTTCCTATTGCTTTAAATATTCCCATAGTGTACCTCTACATTTTGCCTTCGGCTTTTAAAACTTCTGAGTAACCAATATCTCCTGTAGGTCCCATTTTCCCACTTAATGGTCCACTCATCCAATACCAACGATTTAATGTTCTATCAAATCTTCCAATATAACCTTTTGTGTGACCAAAATATTGGATTTCTTTTCCGGTATCAAGTGAATAACCTACCGTGAATCCTCTGCTGTCTTTAATTTCATTTCTTATGTAACTCATAATTAACTCCTTTTATATTTTCTCTCTTTTTATATAAGACAAGATTGCTTTTTTCAAATATCTGCTTTGAACTCCACACTCTACACACGTTCTAGGAAGAGCATAGCTTTCATCAAGGACAATTTCATTATCTTTGAGTTTATAAATAGGGTTGTTACCACACAACTTTATATAGTGCTGAATAGGTTTACTATATGTTGGAGATACTGATAATAAAGCACCTTGCCATTGTTCACTATCAAAAGTTGCATTTACAGCACTTGTGTGAGGGACGACTATGGCGTCTAGAGATAATCTATCGTAGTGCTTTTTGTAGAGTTCAAATGCTGTCTTACCATTAAAAATAATAAGTTCAATTTTGGTTTTATTCAAAAGTTCAGTTAGATTGTTGAATTCTGGATTTTTTATAGAAGAGTCTTTTGAACTTTCTATCTCACAGATGTTTATCAAATCCCATAGGGCAATATCTTCGTTGTATAATAAGTCGAGTTTCTTAGTATAAGAATCTGGCATATTAACTCCGTTATACTCACATATCACTTTCCAAAATCTATTGCGATTGTCAGCATAATATTCTTTCTTTTCTCTACTTTTTACTGAGGGGAATGTTCCAAGTATTAGAACTCTGCTATTTTTAGTATAAATAGGTGCTAAACCTTTCTCTCTTCTCATTTACCAATGCTCCTTTTTATAGTTAATATCTCGTATCAACTTTAACTATTATAACATACGATAGTTATTCAAGTCAACAAAAATCACACTATATGTGAATATTTCTAAAAAATAATAAGTATAGAGTGCGATTTGGCATAGTACATTGAGTACCTTTTTAAAGCGAATTAATTTTATAATTTTCGTATGAAAGGAAAGGTTATAGGTATGAAAAAAGTCGATATAGGTTATAACATTTCAAACAACGAACCAAGAGTGCTTAATGAGTTTGGATTAAATATCATTGCAAAAATAATCTATTTTAGAAAGCGTGCAAATCTTTCTCAAAAGGCTCTTTCAATTGACATTAATATGAATGTTGGCTATATCAACAGGCTAGAGAGTAAAAAGGATTTTTTACCTAGCTTAGACGTTTTAAAACGTATCATTGACGTTTGTGGCATTACGGTTGAACATTTCTTTTATTCAGACATAGAGCATTATGAGGGAGATAAAGTTATAATTGATAAGCTGAAAAATTTACCAAATGACAAACGAGAAGCACTGCTAAAATTGTTATAAAAAAGGCACTATAATAATATAGTGCTTTTTAATTTAAAAGGTTTACAAATTCCTTGACTTATCAATATGAAACATCTAATTTTTTAATGGACATTTCTTAATGGGCATTTTCTTTTAAAAATCGTCTCATACTCACTTTCAAAAATTAGTAAGTGTAAAAATTCACCCACAACAAAATAAATAGGTTCTTTAATATCTGGCGTGGAGAGTTTAAATACTACATGACTTTTATTACAATGAGTATATTGAGGTTGAATCATTAATCGTAAAATGCATTCTAACCAGTTTCTACACATCATAGCCAAATCACTATCTTCTCTTGTAGCATCCCATAGATTGTTTGAACATAAGTACCAAAACTCCCAATAATTTCTAGCTTTAGTGTCTCTGACACTTACAAGTTTATTACATTTTTCACAAAGATACACACCATACTTTTTTTCATCTTGTATAGTGCAATTATCTTTACCGCATAAATTACATTTCATATTTTTCCTCCTTATAATAAATAATGTTTGTCTGAATCAATGGTAATATCCACCGGTATTTTCCTCTGCTGAATAGCAGGTATACCACGTCTAAAAAAATATATAGTAGTGTGTATGAGGCTGTCAAATTCCTCACCATGTCCTTCCACTAAATATTGGTCTTTCGGCGGACAATCAGATACAATTACAACTTTTGTAAAACAAGCGGGTTTGTTCTTATAACGACAAGGTATTTTCATAGGTTGTCCACTAACAATTTGTTTTAAAAAATTAAAGTCAAGGTTGCTCTTAAAATTATCCAAAAGCAACACATCTTGTCCGTCATAATCGTCAAACCATTTACAACTTTCATAACCGGCATTACAATAAACATTTTCAAACCCATAAGTTTGATAAACATACCTCGTTTTGCCCACTTGAGGTTCACCATAAATATAAATAACCTCAATAAGTCTAAAGGTCTTCATATAGTCTTTTGATTTATACTCCAAGGCCATATTATTAACAAAGTTTTCGTGTTTAGCATACGAATTTGGATAGGCCTCGAAGATTTGGGTGTTGCTTGCACCTTGTTCTTTCATATCAACCATATCAATCAAGTCATTTCTTTTTCCACCAATTGAGAAAACTCCAAATTCATAAATTTTTCCGATTTGCGTATCCTTTTTGTTGTTGTGGGAACCCACTTTTTTTACATACTCAACACATTTAATACGCGGTCCCTTTCGAGAAGCTAAATGAGCATTAACACCAATAGTTTCTTGTGAGAATTTGTTTTTCATTGTTGAGAACTTTTTAGGTTGATTAAATTCAATGTACCCTTGATAGTGTGGTGTACCATTTGGGTTATTATTTGTACCATGACCTTTTTCTTTAACAAACACAAAGTATTTGACGTTTGGTAGAGATTTAAGATAGTCATAGAACTCGGTTTCAGATTGGGTTGGATTGTTCACTGTAAAAGCCCAATCTCTTGCTTGAATATCTTTAAAATATTCGTTCATAATATTTTCTCCTTTAATTTTCTTTTTTTTTGAATACAAAATACATAAGTTATTTAAGTAATACTATTGTTTTGAGCCATTGATTTCATCACTTATGTTTACACCTAAATACCTTAAAAAGTCATCGTAGTTAACAAGGTATTTAGAATTTGATTTGAAAAACTTTATCTTATTGGTCTTACACAAAGACCTAATAAAGTTTTCTGTTACGGCAGTATTACTGTCTAAAAGTTTGAGCTCTGTTAGACATTGCTGAATTGTTCTAATTTTACACATAAATTCACCTCCTTTTATTTTGAAAATTATCAGTTGAATAAAACTGACACCTACTAATACACTTGAAAATAAAAAAAAGTTAAAAAGTTGACTTTATACCAAAGTTATGGTATAATAATCAATGAGAGGTGCTATATGAAAACTGAAAATAAATATTTTGCTGATAACTTAAAAGCAGTGTTGTCTGATATTGGCTGTTCACAAGCAGAACTAGCAAAAGAACTAAAAGTGAACAAGAACACTATTAATATTTGGTGTCAAGGGGAATCTTTACCTACTTTGCCTCAGTTGAGAAAACTCAATAGCTTTTTTCAAACGAGGTCACCAAAGTTTAATCTTTATAGTTTGCTATATGATAATTGTGAACTATATACTACTAACACTATTGAACAAGCAGTTAGTTTACAAATGGCTCAGAAAGATAAACAAATAGAGCAATTAGAAAAAGAAGTTAATAAACTTCATAGCAGAGTGTCTGCTTATTGGCACAAATATGGTGAAGATGGCGAACTTTACAGATTAAGGAATATGCGTGATACTTATAAAAACTATAAATCACAATTTTTAAAGGAGAAGCACGAATATATCGCTGACGAAAAGAAAAGGGTAAGAAAAATCTTTTATGATTTAATATTCAATCATATAAGAGTTTTGGCTAAAGATGTTTTGGCTAATGGTAAAGTTCAAAAGGTTTTTTATGAATTTGCTTCAACTAATGCTCAGTTAAAAAACGTTATGGATAGGTTTGCTGACGTATTAGGTGTTGAAGTTGCAAAGGCTATGCAGGATAGTCTGTATGAGTTTTATAAACAAAAAGTGTAAAATTTTATGTAAAGTTATACATCGAGTTTGCTGAAATAGTAAAATTTATTTTGAATTATGCAAATTGTGTGATATAATAAAAAAGTTATAAAAGCTAGGGATATCGTATAACTTGTAATAGAAGAAAAATGATATTTTTGGCATGGAGTTTACTTGGTAAGGTGGGGGTCGCGGGTCCGATTCCCGCCAGTAGCTCCAGATATAAACTCGTTAAAACGCTATTTAATAGCGCATTTAGCGAGTTTTTTTGTTGTGTAAACAAAAAAGACATCAAAGTATTTAAGCCATAAAATTTTGTTCTAAAACGCAATTAAACTTCCTTTTGATGTCAAAAAGGGTGTCAAAGGGTGTCAATTTTTTCTAGGTGGGCATTTTTCTTTGGGGATGCTATCGTAAACTTTTAAATCTTCTTCATTTACCATAATACTCGCGATATCTTTGCCAGTGTACAATTCAGAAAATATGACTAGCCACTTGCCGTTTATTGGTTTTTCACTCATAACGGCACCAAAATCACCAACTTTAACCCCTGCTTTTATGTAAGCGGGTTTTTCTTTAATTAATTCTACTAAATCTAAATATTTCATTAATTTTTCCTTTTAAGCTAATTTAAAAATTTTTGTATTGATATTCTTATTTTGACAAGCCCTATTAAAAATCAAGTTTTTGTTGGTTGATGCGCAGTTTAAGTATGTGATAATAAATGTTTGCCATTTGTTTTGGTGTTTCCACCATTCCGTTTCTAACCCAAGCAATTTCCAACATAAACAATTCGCCAATGAACATTCGCGTTGAATAATCTCGCAATCTTGACGGGCGCTTATTTATATATAACTGATAAAATGCTTTTTGATATGTGTTCAGCATTAGCATTTCCATATTTTGATTTAACAAAATTTTAATGTATTTAACATATTTTTGAAACACTTCAAGCGTGGTGGTCATAATGGCGCTTATAGAAAAGTTCAGGCTTCTGTGCTTTAAAATTTCTTCTATTGTTTCATTAAAGCATTTCAAAATGTATTTTTCAATTATATCTTCTTTTGAATTATAATTCCTATAAAACCCCATTCGGCTAACACCAGCGCGTTTAATTATTTCAGTTATAGTTATGTCATCAAATTTTTTGTTTTCCATTAAATCAAATAAGCCATCCACAATACATTGCTTAACAAAAACATTGCTTTGGCTTATTCTTTTTTTATTTTCTTCATATTGATACATATTTGCCCCCTTTGTAACAGTTGGAGTTTATTTAAAACTTTTTTGTTGACTAATTGAAAATATATGAATATAATCTTACTGTGATAAATGTATCACAAAAAAAATATAACATAAAATTTAACAAAAGTAAAGGAGAGTACAAATGATAAAAAATAGGAATATACAAATTTTATTTCAAACAATTTTCTGCACATTAGGTGTGGTTGGAATTATGGCAAGTTTGGGACAATTCGCCGCCAAATTTAATGCGGATTTTTATGTGTATTACACCAATTTAAGCAATTATATTTGCATTGGTTTTATGTTTGTTTCGCTTTTCTTTACAATGCGAAAGGCAAATAAAAAAGAAGATGGACCTGTTACTTTTGCGCCTGCTTTTAAATTTGTGTGCATGATTATGATAATGGTAACCTTCTTTGTTTACAACATTTTACTTGCAAAGGATTATGGCGTTGTGGAATATTTTACATCCATAAACAATTTAATTTTACATATAACTTTGCCTATTATGTTTGTTTTAGATTGGGTGCTTTTTTATGAACATGGCAAAACTAGATGGTTTTATCCGCTTTTATCTTTAATTATGCCACTTATTTATGTTGCTTTCATTTTAATTCGCGGTGCTATTGTTAATCACGCTGTCACCTCGCTTGTTTATCCTTACTTCTTTTTAAATGTAGATAATCTTGGTTGGGGTGGACTAATTAAATGGCTTGCCATTTTAATTGTTGCTTTTGTGGTTTTAGGTTATGTAATTTATTTATTAGACCATATAAAAACTATAAAACAAAAAAGAAAAACAATAAGCAAAACCAAATAATCCTTGAAAAACAGTTTGCATTTTCATATTTGCGTTTTAATAATAAATGTATTCCTTGCACATTATAAAATATCAATTTAATATTTAATTTTACAAATTGTCGAAAAATGGGAGAAATATGAAATATTTAAAAATTGATTGACATATAAAATATAAAGTAGTATTATATTTTTAACATTTTAGGAGGTATAAATGAAAACAATAAAAAATTTAGCAGCACTTGGCTTGTGTGCAATGGTCCTAGGGGGGGGGGTAGCCCTTTTATCGGGTTGTAATGATCAACCGGAACAGCCAACTCCAGCAGGAACTGCAATTTCAACTGTGCAAGAATTGCAAGACGCTTTTACCGAAGGCGGCACATATTATTTGGCAAACGACTTAACTTACTTGAACACAACACTTAAGTTCGAAAGCGATGTTACGTTAGACTTTAACGGACATACTTTAAATGTAAATTTTGATGAGGGGCAAGCAGAGGGCGTTGATGGTCGTGTTGTGCCAAGTTATGTATTCAATATTGTTAATGGCGGAAGCCTAACTCTAAATGCTACTAATGGAGGTGGAGTAAATTCCAATTGGTCAGTAGAATTTGAGAACCTCGACGAAAGCAGAAGTGTTGCTCCTTATGTCTTCCAAATTGGTAGTGGTTCAAATATTAACGCAGAAGGCAACAGCGAATTCGACAACACCGTTACTATAAATGGCGGCAATTTCGTTACTACAGATTCAATTGAAATTGTTAACCTCATTTGGGGAACTGTTAATGTTACTGGTGGCTTATTTGAAATGAAATATACAGACACTGAATGGGGCAATGCAATGAATGAAGCTAAGGGGACGAGAGCACTACTTAACCGTGTAGACTCTGGCAACAGTGCATATAAAAGCAAAAGTATTAGCTCAGAAACTTATGAGGAACATGTTAAAATTGTTGTAACAGGCGGCAGATTTAAAGGCTTTGACCCGCAAAATATGACTCACGATCCAGTTAAACCAACTTCCTATGTCCCAGAAGGTTATGAATCTAACTTGTCTGGTGAATGGTACACTGTAAGCAAAATAAATTAGATATTAATTATAAAAAAATCCACTAAAATACAAAGTGGGTTTTTTGTTATTTTATGTGTAATAGTAATTTATATTAAAAAACAAATGCGTTATTTTGAAAATTTGGCGTGCTGGCGCATTGTGGATTCTTTAAATTGCGGATATGTTGTTTTAAATGTTATTGTTTCCTTTTGATTCCTTAAAAGAGAATAAAAATCTTTTTCGTTAAATATAATATGGTCGGCAAACCAAACTCCAAGAACGGTGCATATGTCTATTAGGCTTTGTGTGGCGGTAATATCCTCCGGACTTGGCTTTGCTTCGCCATCTGGGTGGGTGTGGAAAATTATGCACGAGCCGATGTTTTCGTCAACCAACATGCTTGAAAAAATTTGTTTGTTGATAACAAGCGAATTGCAGTCGCCATTAAGGATTTCTGTTTTAATAACTTTGCCCATCGCGTTTAGGCAAACGATATATAATTTTTCGCTTTCGCCAATGTCGAAATTGGACCTAAAATATTTCACGCAATCGTCAACATTAGAAAGAATTACGCTCGTTTTTGGCTTGGTTTTGATTAAGTTTGCAAATTGACCCAAACTAGATAAAAACAATGCGGCTTTTGCGCCCACGCCTTTAACTTTGATAAGTTCGGTTGGGCTAGCATTTATAACATTTGTGATTGTTCCAAATTTGTTCAACAACTCGTGTGCGGTGTCGTTCGTGTTCCGTCTTGGGATGACATAAGTGAGCAGATATTCAAGCACTTCGTGCGTGGCGAGCGAGTTTAACCCGTTGTTTACAACCTTTTCACGCAATCTTTCTCTATGTCCGTTGTGCGGATTTTCTTTGGTGTTCATAAAAATATGTTATCACAATGCAGGAAAATTTTCAAATGTTTTGTAAAAATTTTGGAAAATTACATAAAATAATTGAAATTTAAAGAATTTTGAATTAAAATATTATGTTATAGAGGTGAATATGAAAAAATTTAGGCTTTTTATTTTAACAATTCTCTTGCTGCCCGTGTTGTTTCTCTTTTCCGCGTGCGGGAGTGGGGCATATGTTGTCAGCATTGAAAAGGGCAAGGAATTTGAAAATTATACTGTTTACACAATAACCTATTCAGACGGGAAAATTTCAACTTTCACAGTCGAAAATGGCGTCAATGGCGAGGACGGGAAGGATTTGTCCATCCAAGAAATTTTTGAAGCCTATTCCGCACAAGCGGGCGATGATGGCTTAACTTTTGATGAATTCCTTCAAAAATATTTGACCATCAAAGTTGACGATGTAAGTTATCAATCGGCTGTGAACAAAGCGCTTATGTCCACTGTGGACATTTATGCATATAACGACAATCCAACCGGCATTGTCTGCGGGGCGGGCGTTATTTATAAAATGGAAGATGAATTTAGCTACATTTTAACAAACTATCATATCACATATACAAGCGAGAGAGATAATAATGTTAGCGACCATTTCTATTTGTATCAATATGGCCAAGACGCAAAATTTGCACAGAGCGGAAACAATGTTGTGGCATACGGAAATTGTGTTAGCGCAGAATTTGTTGGAGGCTCGGGCAATTACGATTTGGCAGTTTTAAAATGCAAGACTGCCGACCTAAAACGCAACAATCCTTCCGCTTGCGAAGTTACAATTGCAGAAAGTTATAGCGTGAGCGAGGACGCAATCGCGATTGGCAATCCAGACGGAGCGGGCATGAGCGTTAGCAAGGGTGTGGTGTCGGTCGATAGCGAAAGCTTAACCCTCATCAATGCCGACCAAAGAGAGTACACCTATCGCGTTATGCGAATCGACACGGGCGTTAATGGCGGAAATTCGGGTGGCGGACTTTTCAACAATAAGGGCGAACTTATTGGAATTGTTAATGCGAAAAAGCTTGAAACCAACAGCGGAAATGTTGCGGACAACATCGCATATGCGTTGCCAATTGATAATGCAAAACGCGTTGCGGACAACATTATGTATCATAGCACTTCAACTTTCCACGGGGTTAGAAAATTGGTGTTCGGCATAGAGATTGAGGAGCAAAACACAAAATGCAATTATGACGGCACGAACATTTCAGTTTCTGCCGACTGCGTGGTTAGAAAAGTTAATAGTTCAAGCCTTGCAGAGCAGATGGGCTTGCGAGTTGGGGATACAATCAAAACGGTCACAATCAAATCAGCAAATACGGAAAAGACATATGAAATTAATAGAGTTTTCAATCTAACCGACTTAACGCTTGAAGTCCGCCAAGGCGACACGGTTAAAATGAGCGTTGTGCGAGCTGGAAGCGAAACTGAATTAACTTCGAGATTTGTCACAATGGAGGATATGGTTGAAGTTTAAAAAAAGAGCATTGTTGCTCTTTTTTTTGGAGTTTAATTTAAAATTTATTTAAGCGAATATTCGCCAAACTTGCTGTCCCAAATATCTTTTTTGGTGGTGTAAGCTAGTTTCTTGCCATAAGTTTTTTCATAGCATTCTTTCCAAAGCCTAAAATTTTCCATTTTCATATATTGTTCATTTTCTTTTCTAGCGAGTTCTGGCTTAGGATAGATTGGCGGCAAAATGTGGATTGTGTAGTTGCCAAAATTTTGCCTATTCTGCTCGTCAATTGGCGGAACTTTCTGCTCAATTGTTATGAACATTGGAAGAACAGGAACATTATTGATAACCGCATAGTGGAATGCACCTGGTTGCAATGGC
>CANQHS010000003.1 GCA_947623795.1 uncultured Clostridia bacterium
CGCATATAGTGTTTATGTCATTCTGAGCGAACGAAGTGAGTCGAAGAATGTCGTCGTGCCACGCCTTTTTGCTAATTTGCTTCATTGAACTACGCAAATGTAAGCATAATAACCCCACTTCGAAACAAGTTCTTGTGGGGGCCACGAATAGCGGCGGCCACTCCTCTTACTTTTAAAGAGCACAGCGTTAACTCTTTAAAAGTTATATAAGAGATTGAGATTCTTCACTTCGTTCAGAATGACATGTGATACGCCCGACTCGCTAATGCTCGCTCGGTATGACATGAGACCCATTCGACTACGCTACGCTCGCTCAGGGTGACAAAAAAGCCACGCAATCGCGTGGCTTCCTGGCGCCCCGAGTAGGGCTCGAACCTACAACCTATCGGTTAACAGCCGAGTGCTCCACCATTGAGCTATCGAGGCATTTTTGACAACGAGTTTATTATATTATATTTTTTTCTCGTTGTCAACAGTTTTTTAGAAAAATTTTAAATATTTGTAATTTGTCTAAACAATTTCCTATTGTGTAATATATGCAAATAGTTGATTTTTGTCAACACAATTTTGGCGCTTTCCACAAAAGGAACTAAAATCTCATCATCTTGCACTCTTTCGTTTTTGTAATTATAAAAATCATACAAGTTATCTGTGTATAAATCTTTGCCAAAGATTCCATTTGTGTTTGAATAATACACCGAATCGTCCTTAAAATCATTTGCGAACAATGAGCGTCCGACATAAAAATTTTCATTAAATTCAATGCCAAGCAAGTCGAACAATGTTGGAACTATGTCATAGGCAGAGCAAAAAGCTTCTTCAATTTTGAAATTGCTGCTCTGTTCTTTAACCTCTTTTCTTAAACTTGGGCTAGAAATTATGAACGGCACAGTGTTAAGCTCAATGTCCTTAATTTCATTAATCGCCAAGCGCTTAATTCTGTTTGAAAATCCGCCCGTTTTCTTGTCGGTTGCATAATAGGCATTGTGGTCGGAATATAGCACCAAAGTTGTGTTGTCATAAAGTGAACTGCCATCGGGATATTGGCTATTTTTAAGCTTGTTGATAATCTTTCCTAGCGCGGTGTCCAACCCGACAACGCCACACTCATAATAAACGGCTTCTTGTGTTAAAGTCTCATCTGTTTCTGCGTATTTATCATAGGTGTTTAAAAGATTTTTATACCAAGTTGAATAGTGCTCTCCATCATCTGCAAGCTTGTTTTGAATTAGCTCGTCTTTTACCCTAAACATATAATTATTAGAGTTTTCAACCTGTTGCCTTATTTCCTCAATGTCGTTCACACCTTTTATGTCGTTGCCCTCTTCATCTTGGAAATATCTTGCCTCGGCATATGTTTTATTTTTTTCATCTTTATTCAAATCAACAAATTCAACAATTTCACAATTTTCCTTGCCATAGATAACATAATCCTTATATCTTAAATAGTCCCAATCAATGATGTTTTTGTCCTTATCCAAATTATATACTTCCGCATATGGGCCGTGAGTTGTCACATTAAGATAAAACGAATAGAAAGGATTTTTAATGTAATCGACTGGCACGATATAATCCATTGCGTAATCCACAATTTCTTCTTCTGGCGCCCAATTGTCGAATGTGAAATCGGAATAGACATTTTTGCCATCTTTTTTTATTGTGTTTTTGCCAACGATGTTTTCAAATCCGATATAGTTATGCGTTTTTTCGCGTTCGTAGAATGACAATGTGTTGGAGTGAACATAGTTGGTTGTGTAGCCTTGCGATTTCAACACATTTGGCATTGAATAGCCAAAAAGATTCTGCGTTTTGTCCTTGTCTTTATTCATAATTTCAACCAAACTTTGCCCAGCTGGATAGTTGCCCATGACTCCTATTCCTTCTGAAAAGTTTGTTTTTGACTTTGAATAGAAGTTATCATAAAGCAAAGCATTGTCATTAAACAAAGAATAAAAATTTGGCACCATTTCTTGTGAAATATGATTTATGACATTTGTTCTGTCATAATATGCGTTTCCGTCCTCGTCCGTCATCAAAAAGTTGCCATCGCCAAAGCCGAACCACTCGAGCGACTCCATCATAATAACGATAACATTGTTTCGCTTGGTATCTTGATTTTCAATGCCAAAATGTTCGCTATCTTCCTCGCTATAGATATGCCCGTTGTTGAAAAAATCAATCGCTTTGCTCTCTAGCACTATACTATTGTAATCATATATGGAGTTGATAATTAAATTTAAAAAGTAGCCATATGTCCCAAATTTTGCATAGCTGCTTGTTTTTAAGAATGAGGTGTTCATCAAAAAAGTGTCTGATGTGACATAATCGATGCCGCCTTTGTTGTAGAATTCATTCAAATAGTTGCGATGATGAACATAATAGCCAACTGCGAAACACTGCACGGCAAGCAAAACGATGACGTTAAAAATTGAATAGTGTTGTTTTATCTTGATTTTGTCTTTCTTCGCAAAATGCAAGAACACCGCTCCAACTATCACGATTGAAAGATAAACAGCAATGAGTTGTAAAATGACAGAAAGATATACAAAGCTCGATGTCATTGCTGCGCCCGCCTCACCAATTAGTCTCATCATGTCAAACGAGAACAAGTCGCCAAAAATGGTGTATAACGAATAGTTAACATAAATAAATACTGTTTGAACTAAAAGAATTATTGAATAAACAACATATTGTGCCGTGAAATTTGGAATTGCATAAATAATTAGAGCCAAAATTAAAATAATCGCCAAATTCGACCAAAAATAGCTCGGTGCAAAGCCAAAATTTAGGATATTGAAAGTTACAAATTCCAATATCAACGCACCAAGTACAAAATAAACTACCAACAAAAGCTTATTAAATACTGTTTTCAACATATATATAAATTATTATAAATAATGAAAATTTTATTGTCAACAATTTTAAAAAGTGTTATCAAAATGAAAAGTATCCAAATTTTGTTGACATTTTTAATTTTTGGGTTATAATGAAAATAGATTTATGAGGAGATTATATGTTTAAGAAAACAGATTTAATATGTGATGTTTTGGAACAAAACGAAAATGCGGAAGAAATTTTAACCGATTTCGGTTTCCATTGCATTTATTGCCCAGCCGCACAGATGGAAAGTTTGGAAGAGGCAAGCTACGTTCATGGCGTAGACGTTGATGAGCTCTTAAAGGCACTTAACGCGTGCAAATCTGCCAAAACAGCCACAAAAACAACAAAAACAGCTGCAAAGCCTGCCAACAAGATGGCTACAAAATCAACTAAAACAGCCACTAAATCAGCCAACAAGACTGCCACAAAGTCAACGGCAAAACAATCTACAAAAAGCGGAGCAAAGACTTCAAGAAAATAAATGCTCTGATGCTTTTATTTTTGAGTTTTCAAAACTGCTTTATGAAGTAAAAAGATAAGGCTCATGCCTTATCTTTTTCTTCTTATTTTGCTGTTTCTTTCAAGCTCGCGTTGACTTTTTTCAATTTTCGCATTTTCTTGGGCGATTTGGTCATCAATCTCTTTTAGATATGCATCGATATCATCAATATCCTTATAAGACTCAACTGCCACCGTGTTTTCTACTTTTTTTGGTCGGCCTCTGCCTTTTGTTGGCTTCACATTTGCTTCCGTCGCCTTTTTAGGCCT
Organism: uncultured Clostridia bacterium; assembly: GCA_947623795.1. Taxonomy (GTDB): domain Bacteria; phylum Bacillota; class Clostridia; order Christensenellales; family UBA1242; genus Onthoplasma. The sequence continues at coordinate 3,649 of CANQHS010000003.1, forward strand.
GCCGCGTCCTTTTGTTGGTTTATTTTCTTCTTTTGCCGTTTCTTGTTTCTTTGGTTGATTCTTTTTGGCTTCAAATTTAACTTCAACACTTTCGGCCTTTTTAGGGCGTCCCCTTTTTGCTGTTTCTGATTTAGTTTCAACAATTTCGCTTTTTTTAGGCCTGCCGCGTCCCTTTGTTGGCTTTGCGACTTCTTCAACTGTTTCTTGTTTCTTTGGTCTGCCTCTTTGAGCTTCAGCTTTAGCTTCAACGCTTTCAACCTTTTTAGGCCTTCCCCTACGAGCCGTTGTCACAACTTGTTTATCAACCGGCTCTTCTTTTTTAGGTCTACCCCTTCCCCTCGTTGGTTTGACCTCGTTTTCTGTTGTCGCTTTCTTTGGCCTACCCCTAGGCTTTGCTGGTCGGACAACTTCATCTTGCACTTTTCGTGGGCGTCCAGCTTTCTTTCTGCTTTCATTGTTTGGCACGGTGAAGACTTGTTGAGATTCTTCCGCAATCGAATCGCTTTCCCCTAAAACATTCGAATCTTCTTGCTCGTATGTTGGCTCTTCGTAAACTGGTTCTTCATGAGCCGGCTCTTCATAAACTGGTTCTTCATAAGTTTCTTCTGCTGGGATTTCTTCCATCTCAAGAGGCTCAACTGGCTCACTTGTTTCAGAACTTTCTATTGGCTCAGTTTGTTCGAGCTGTTCTGCTTGGACAGCCTGGCCAATTGAAGCAAGTTGCGGATATTGCGAATAGATTTCGTTTATTTCTTTATCTTTTGTTGCAACTTGTTGTTGCAAAGTTGTGACATCATTTTTTAGTTTATTAACGTTTTCAATTTCTCTCTTTTCGGCAACGCGTTTTGCTTCGGCATACACTTTTTCGCTGTAAGTTGAGAACTCGCTCATCATGCCTTTTTCAAGAGTATTCCTTGCTTTCTTTATTTGTTCTTCAATGTTATTGACTTCCTCTTGCAAAGTTTGAAGAAGTTTGTTGTGGCGTTCGGTTGCGGTGTCGTAATCGCGTTCCAAATTGCGTTGACGGTCAAGCTCTTGCTGTTGCTGTTTTTTAAGATAGTTGGCCTCAATTGTTGAGGACACATCTTCAAGCTGTGATTTGAAGTTGTCGAAACTCTCTTTGCTGACTTGCATTTGGCGTTGATATTCTTTTGTGATTTCGCGGAAGTTGACTTCCTCTTGCGTTATTTCGCCATTTAGTTGCTCGATGTCTTGCAAGAGTTTTTTGCGCTCGGCAATATAGTTTTCCGCTTCTTGCATGGCGCGTTCAAGGACAAGCGAACTAGCAACTCCGGCTTCGTCGAAATTGAATTTTTCATGCTCAACATTTTTTAGCCTTGCCTTTTCAAGTTCGCGCTTTTCTTCTTCAGCACGCTTTTGCAAATAGATGTACAAAATTGGAATGCCGCGTTTGATTTCGTTTTTATCGAACAACACTTCATAGTCCACATATTCTGGAATCGTTTCAGAAGCTTTGTCGATGTTGACTTCGAAATATTGATAGTTTTGATATAAGTCGTCAACGATGTAGTTATGTTTAATATTAAAGAATATTGTAAAGATATAATTGACAACCAAAATAATCAGTGGGCAAATCAAAATATGCTGGAAGAACTGAGCGAGCCTGTAACTCAAAATGCCCGTATCTGTTGTGTCGATAACAAGTCCGCCTTCGTATGATGCTTTATATAAATATAGGATAAAGCAGACAACTGCAAGAATATATGAAACGATGTTGAATGTTGAAACATCTCTTTTATAAGAACTATTTCTTAAAGGTGCAGCAACACAATTTTCAAAAGACATATATTCGCTTGCTTTTTTCTCTCTATACAAAACAAATTGTTGCCATTGTTTTCTAAGTTGCTTTGGAACTTTATTCGATTTCATTTTTTTGTTAAAAGCCAATAAATTGTCTTCTGTTATTTGTGGATTTTCAACAAAATAATGATTAAATTTATCAATTGCTTTAATTAATTTTGCCTCATAAGAATTTGATGTTGAAATTAAAACAACAATAATTGCCAGCAAAAATAAAGATATAAAAGTAATAAATAACCCATTATAACTAATATAATTTTGTAACGATATAAAGAATTTATCGAGTTCGTCAAAAATATTCATATTCACCCCTTAATATTTAAAAATTTGACATATATCTACATTGTTATTATAACACAAAGAAATGTTAAATACTAATATTTTTTAATATTTTTTTAAAAATTTTGAAAAATATTTTTTAATAATAAAATAGCTATTTTTATTTATTAATTTTTTAATTTTAAAAATAAAAAAATGGAATTTAAGAAAAAATAAAAATAATTTTTAAAAAATAAATAAAAATTCAATAAAAAAAATAAATTTTTCTACAAAAATAATTAAATATTTATAAAAATAAGAAAAATAATAATTTATATTGACTTTTTAAAAAAATATATTATAATTATTAAAGAGGTTAAAAATGTTTTATATATATTGGGTTTATTATTTATTAGGTTTCATTATGCTCCCGGGAATTATTCTTGGCATTTGGGCACAAATTAGGGTTTATACAACATTTAACGAATATAATGCAATCGATACAAAATCGGGCAACAAAGCAAAAGATGTTGCAAGATATATGCTTGACGGCGCGGGATATACCGACACAAAAATTCAACCAATCAATGGCGAATTGACGGACAACTATAATCCAGAAACGGACACAGTTTCGCTTTCTAGTTCGGTTTATGACAGAAACTCGATAGCGGCAGTTGGCGTGGCAGCACACGAAATTGGACATGTCTTTCAACACAAGGAAAAATATGTTCCAATCAAAATGAGGAATGCGCTCGTGCCCATCCTAAACATCTCCGGCTATCTTATGTGGCCACTCATCTTTGTGGGATTAATTATGGAACTCTTTTATGTTGGCATGGCGGCGGACATTTTCCTTTATATCGGCGTTGGAATATACGCGCTCAATGTCCTATTTTGCTTAATCACACTTCCGGTTGAATTGAATGCAAGCAAGCGAGCATATAAGATGCTCGTCACAACAAATGAGCTAGACAACGAAGAAGCGGCGGGAGTTAAAAAAGTTTTGAATGCCGCTGCATTAACTTATGTAGCAGCGCTCGTAACTTCAATGCTCTCATTGCTAAGACTTGTGCTCCTCATATTTTCAGTTCGAAGAGATAATTAAAGGCGAAAGCCTTTTTTATTTTATAATTCGCTTTGCACGCATAAAACTAAATTTAGTCATAATCTCATATTCGCTAGTCCGAGCGTATTTTGCATATTTTTCAAGCGGATTTTCTTTGTTTAAAATTGCAATTTCATCGCCCACTTTTAATCCCAAATTTGATATATCCAACATAAAACAGTCCATACAAATATTGAGCACTTGGCATTCAACCTCGCCCACTTTTAATTTCAAGCCAAGAAAGTGCATATCAAAGCCATCCGCATAGCCAATTGGAATCACAGCCACTCTTAATCTTTTATTTGCCACAAAGCGATAGTTATAGCCCACGAGTTCGCCCGACTTCACATCATTTATCGCCACAATCTTAGACAAAATTTCCACAACCGGCTTAAAGCCATAAGAGTTACAATTATACAAGTTAAAACCCACTCTAACCATATCGTAGCCATGATTGAATTTAAAATTCGCAATGCTATTATCCGCGTGGATTATTGGGTGCAAGTTATATTCATTAAGCAATTTTATGTATTTTTTAAATTTATTGTTTTGCTTTAAAACTAGCTTATCGTCTGTTGCAAAATGTGTGAACACGCCCTGAAGATTAACAAGGCTATTTTTGATTTTATTAATTGCCAATTCAAAATCTTTAATGTTTTTAAAGCCATATCTATTCATGCCCGTGTTGATTTTTAGATGGACATTAATAGGCATTTTTAATGCAATTGCCGTGTTGACATCACCAAGATTCATACACGAGTATGAAAAATGGCAATCAAACCTGTCCGTTGTGCCAACAACCAAAATGGGCCTTTTGGTTAGCCGAGCAAGTTTGACCGCCTCATCGCGGGACGAAACGCCATAAAAGTCCACCCCGCTGTCTATAATTTTAACAACTTCCTTTATTCCCACTCCATACGCATTGGCTTTTACCATAGCACAAAGTTTGGAATCGGGATTATTTTGTTTTATTAAGCTTAAATTGTTTAGTAGGTTAGCTTTGCTTATCAATATTTTATTAAACATATTGATATATATGAAAAACTTGATTTTCTATTTACAAACTTTGTTGCCAACACAATTCTTATTCATCTTCATTTCTTGAAAGGCTAAATTCACAGCCGCAATAATTTTGGCGATAGATATCTTTGTTTTTGCATATTTGAATTGAACGCAAAAAGCCGTTTTCCTTTTTGAAGTCCGCATGAAGATATCTAATTTTGTGCTGTTCGGCTAGCATTTCGCCCGTTTTGTTTATAAATTCCGCATCTTTGTGTGGGCTAATTGAAAGGGTTGTTGTGACAATGTCAAAGCCTTTTTCTTTGGCGTATGAAAACGCTTTTGCCATTCTCATTGCAATGCAAACTTTGCATCGCTCGCCACCCTCTTTTTCTTGTTCAAGGCCTTTTGCCCTTTTCAAAAATTCGTTATGGTCATAGCCTAGGTCAACAACATCAATGCCTAGTTTTAAAAATTCATCTCGGCGTTTGTTGTATTCGTCTTGCGGGAAAATGTTTGGATTAAAATAAAGATAGGTTATATCGAAAAAATCTTTCAATCGCTCGATGACCGCACTCGAACAAGGCGCACAACAACAATGCAAAAGCAGTTTTGGCTTGTTGCCAAAACCGCTTATTTCATCATGCATCATTTTGTTGTAGTCTATTTTCATAACGTTTATTATAACACAACATCTTATTTTGTCAAGTTGAAAGTATAATTATATGAAAGCTCTTGCCCGCTTAAAGTTGTGCCGCTAATTACAATTTGTATTTTTTCTAAATCGGTCAATTCGAAACTTAAATTAACATCTTTTATGTCTTGAGGTTCGCCTGCTATATCATTTTTGCTTATCGTTATGCTCGCATCTTCGCTACCATTGAATTGAGATAATAATGTGCTCATGTCGAAATTCAAGGTTGCACTTGAACTATCTTCAATCTCGTTCAAGATATATAAATTAAAGTCCATTTCATTTGAAGCGCTCAATGTTACTTTTAAGTTCACTTCAGCTTCAGAGATTGTGATAAATGAATAATTTGCCCCGCTGCCATTTACTATTGCAAGCATGTCGTTACCATAATTTTCCCTTGTCCAACTATTAAACGAGCCAGCAACCGCGCCAATTGAATATAAGATATAGTAGTCTTCTTCAATTTCATTGTCAGTTAGCAAGTTCATATATGGCATGTCATAATACTCGTTTTCAAGTTTGCCAACTTTTGTTGGAATGTTAATTTCGCCATTAATCACAAAGTTCTTATCGTTGTCGTAGCCATAAATTAAATTCATATTAATGCCATCGCTTTGCAAGCCAATGCCTAAGCCAAGGACACGTATGCGATTTATCGTTGATGAGTCGAAATAACTGTTTGTTGTCGTGCTAAATGTGTAGAATCTATTTAGATTTTCAATTAAGTACAAAAGCGTGTCGCGAGAAATTGTTGCATTGGTGATTGTGTTTTCAAAGTTCAAATAAGTTATTTTTGTAGGAACAGCAAATTTGCACTCTTCATAGATTGCTCCCGAACCTGAGTTGAGATTTATTAAATCTATGCCTTTAAAGTCCGCACCAATTATGCCGCCAACATATAGGCCAAACAATTTTCCATCGAATTTGACATCGCTCACAAAGCCCAACACATTTCTGCCCACAATGCCGCCCACAGTTGTGTTATCGGTTGTCTTTTCAATGTTCATTGTGACGGTTGTGTTATTTATCAATCCTGCCAAATTGAGTCCAGCCACCCCGCCAACGACATATATCGAGTTGTTTAAATCAACTCCGTCTACTATAACTTCTGCTCCATTAATAACGCCGCGATTTTCGCCAACAAGGCCGCCCGAATATTGTCTGCCCGCAAGGGTTAGCGAACTTGCATTGACTTTTGCGTCTACAAGGCGAACTCTTTCGCCAACAAAGCCGAACATTGAGCCAACTGTGTCGCCAACAGCAGAAATGCTGCCCGAAACGCTAGCTTTTCTAATTTCAAAATAGCCACTTGACGCAATATCTCGATTTCCCATATCAAAATATGATTCGTCATAAGCGTCAACTATGCCAATTAGTGAGCCAGAATAATAAACTGCATAGCCTTTTGTTGGGTCATTCAAATTTGCAGATGGATTCTGCCCATTATTCTTGGACAAATAAATTCCATAAACATTTGACGAACTAGCAAAGTTACTAAATGCGCCAACGGTTGATGAAATGTTTTCAACATCAAATCTGCCACGCAATATTCCAGCAAGGCCGCCAACCGCATTGCCTCCATTCACAACATTGCTAATGGACGATCCATGCACATCGATGTTATATAAATTGAAGTTCTCAATTATGCCTGCAAGAGTTCCAACCGCACTTGTGTGAGTTGCGGTTATAGATTTGAAATTGATTGTCAAATTGCGCACTGCGTTGTCAATTGAAATGTCGCTTCCGCCAACAAGAGATTTGAACAGCCCGATGCTGTCTAGTTCTTCTAGCGAGTGCAGAAGCACATTGTCGATTGTCATGTTGTTGCCCTGAATATTGCCACTGAATGTTTTGTTGCTCGTGCTTGGAGTGTTCAAAACTGGCGAGAAATCGATATCTCTAACGAGTCTATAATAACTATTTGCGAATTCTGGGCGATTGAAATAGTCGTCCCAAACTTGAAGGTTATAGACTAATATTGGATTATCTTTTGTGCCATAGCCATCGTCCGACAAGCGATAACTTTCCACATCAATTCCGTTTATTGTGGTGTGCTCAATATCAACCCGCTTTAAGCCATAGTATGCAGTTTTGCCATTTTCATCCTCTCTATCATAAGCATATTCAACAACTTCGTCCGCCGCAATAATGATTGGCCCGGTTGAACTAATTTTCCAAACAGAACTCTTTTCGTCCCCAAACATAAAGTTTTTATAGTATTCTCTTTTGTTTAGATTATTCCTTATTATACTATCCAGGCCAATAATGTGGTTATCGTAGTTAGTGCTTGCATCGTTATTGATTTCAACGCAGTTTTCAATTGTGCCGCTGTTGGTTGAAACGAACATATCCAAAATTGCATCATCAATATGCTCGCCGCCATTAATAAATGAATAGCTTGTGCTGATTCTGCCTTGGTTCGTGTAGGCAAAGCCAGAGAACAATGGATTTCTTATAATGCGGTCAAATTTGGAATAGCAATCCTTTATGCCAAAGTCGCTTCCGTTGTTTGAATAAACGAAGCCCGCCACGCGATAGTTGGACAAAACATTTTCGATTGTGGACGCGCTCCCAATTGTCGTGGTTGAAACATCGGTGTAGCTCATCGAAATGCTTCCGCTGTTATCCACAACGAACGCTGAAACGCGGATTGGCGTGTCAATCGTTTTGGAAGCGAAAATTGCACCTGTTTTGTTAATATATTTTGTTATAGGTCGCCCTAATGCGTTTTTATAATTTTTAACAACTCTAGCGTCAGCCAAATTGCGGTCGTCATCAAAATTCGTTTCGAAATTGCTTGATGCATCGAATTTGGAAGCCACAATTTTGCCCGAATTTTCATAAGCAAAGCCGCCAATGTTAGCAAATGCGAAAATGCCAAGCCTGCTTGTCGAATTCGTGATATATCCTGAATTTGAGCCAACCAAGCCGCCCATTCTAACATTGTTTATGTCCTCAATCTTAGATGCAGTCAATGCAACATAGCCAGAAACTTTGCAGTTCGTAATAACGCCCTCGTTTGAGGATGCAATTCCGCCAAACAAAAGTGAATTATAAAATGTTGAACTGCTTGTGCATAAATCTTTGTAGTTCACATTATATGTGTCGGCTGCGTTATATGTGTCCACACTGCCTAGTGTTGGATTGTTGTTTTCGTCCATTTCGGTCACGAAAATGACTTCCAGATTCATAACCACCATATTAGACGGAATGTTTTCGAAAAGGCCAACCAAAATGTCTTCGCTATCAAATTCTGCAAAACTATGAATTATAATCGACCTTCCGTTGCCGTCAAACACCATTGTGTAGTCCGCGTCTTCAACTTCGCCAAAATTGATTGGCTCGTAATTGAACAAGTTGAGGTCGTTCCCTAAAATATAATAGTGGTCGCCATAGGTCATATTTATGAAATCGACTTCGTCTTTTATAACATCTGGCTCAAAACGGCTAGAAATTGAAGTGAAGTTAAGGTCAAAGATGTCTTCATATTTTGTAAAGATAACTCCCCCTTCCGAACTAGGGTCACTATTTGTAATCGACCAAACACCGTCACTATATGTTAAATAGAATTGCAATTGAACTTGGGCGTCTGTTGGATTTGCAACTGTTATAATGTTCTTCGACAAACTAACATTGGCATCATCTTTATCTAACTTAAAATAAGCTGTTGGGTTCGTGTTGAGTTCAGCTAGAATTTGATATATAGCATCTAGCGATGCATTGCCCGTGTTGTATGAGTCGCCATATCTATATTGCTTGTTAAAGAATCCGTCGTTATAGAAACTTACATCCGTCCTATCGAAATAGAATTCGAGGCTGGTTGGAACATTAAGATTTCCATAAATTTCTTTCCTATTATTATATGTTCGGCTGTGAGTTAGGCTCACATTGTGGATTACGAATGAAACAATTTTAAATTTAATTTGATCTTCTGCCTCGTCAAATTCGTTGTTAGGTTGAGTTGCTCGTGTGGTGGCGGTTATAACAAGAGTTTGCTCCAAAATTCGTTTGTCCATCGATGTTGCGTGCAAGGTATATAGCCCGTCCGAGTTAAATTGAATTGCGAAATAGTCGCCCGCATTGAGTGATTCACCTTCGAATTTCAAGCTTATCGATTCCGCGCCATAATCCGCATTGCGTGTGCTTAAAGTAAAGTTTGCGTCCACGCCAAGTGCTAAATATAGATTTTCATTTGCCGAAGTGAAGATTTTGCCCGTTGGGTCGACATAATCTATTTCAATGCTTGGCAACATTCGCACATTTATGGTGTAAAGGTCCTCTTTTAGCATGATTCCATTTTTGGAATATGCTCGCACTCGAATTGTGCGCAAGCCAGAGTTGAAATCGCTGCTCACACTTGTTGCAACATAGATTCGCAAGTCAAAGTCATCAACGCCATTTAGTTTTTGTTTATAGAGTTTAATTCCATGCCCATCGCTAGAAGGCATTTCCATTTGATTGACGCGCGCTCCGCCCACGCCAACAAGCTGGAAGAACGAGATATATTTGCCCGTGTTGCCAGAATCTAGGTCGGTTATTTCCAAATAATCAAAATAGCCCGAACTTGGCACCATATCTAGGATTATTAGGCCATCGTTGTTGACCAATTTGCCATTGATTCGTGTTGCTGGTTTTAATATGTCCGTTTTTGTGATTTTAATGTTGCCATTCTCTGTCTGTAGTTCCCCGTTTTCATCCAAATCGTACATATAGTTTTTTATTTCAATATCTTCAATGCGTTGTGGGAGAAGGGTTAATTCTATTTTCTTTGTAACATCTTCATATTCAAATGTTAAATAGACAGTCTTTTCCGTTTCTTCTTTTCTTAAGATTGTCAAATAACATTTGAAAGTTTCAATCCCGTTTACAAAACTTTCATTGGTCACAATCAGGCTATAATCGACATTCCTTAGACTTTTAGTGTCGCCATCAATACGAACTGAAATATAATTTGATAATTTCGAATAATCATCGCCTTCCAACAAAATTGGAGTGTCCGTTTTAACATAGACTGTTAAAGGTGTTTTTTCATTTGGATAGATTATTGCGCTATCAAGATTAAAGTATGCATCGGTTGGCCCAACATTGGTGGACAAATCGAATGAATATGTCACGTTTTCGTCCAATTTATTGCCATTTTCATCATATTGTTTTGAGAAAACTTTTATTGTTTTGCCATTATAATTCAATTCAATGTAAGGCGAAACGTTTATGCTAAACATCACATCTTTTAGTGTTTCATCAATTTTAACGCTAAATGGAGTTGTGTATGGCAAGAATATTGTTCCGATGCTTCCATCTGCATAAGTCAATTTTTGGCCGCTTATTTCAAGATGCGAAATTAACACTTTTATTTTATTTTCATCGTCTACAGCAACATTATTTTCTTTAACTTCAACATCAATTTGCAAATTTTGTTGAGAATTTGTTGCGTATGCGCCTTTAGGATTGCTGCCGGTTGAAACAACAAACAATTGTTTTCCAATGTTTTTGTTAACTTTAATTTGGTTGTCATTTGAAGTTGAAATTGGGCTATCTGAAATCGAGAATTCTGTCCCAAAAGGAAGAGAAACAAAAACTTTTATTCTTGCTGTAAGACTTGGATTGTAAACAGAAGTTAAAATGAGTTCGCATTCGCCCGTGTTTGTAACGGTGAACGATAAGCCAGAAACAGAAATTATGTTCGAGTTTGTTGAAGATAACGCAACATACATCTTTCCCATTTTTGGTGCAAATTCGAAGTTGAACAAATCAATTGCAGAATATGTGTTATAGTTTTTGTTATATTCACTCAACTCTTTATTATCAAGATTTGCTCCGCTATATGAATAATAATATAGGTGAATTGCATCTGTAATTTTATTTTCCCCGTCCAGCAATATGTCCTTATAATCATCTTTTAGCGCCATACTTAATTCGGTTGGTGCGACTTCGAAAATTGGATTTCTTGATTCCATATCGCCCGTGTTTTCAAGAGATATGAACATATAGCCATCTAAGATGTCAGGATTGCCGCCCCAATATGCCAAAGTTGGATATGGTGAAGTGATTTGGAAATTGTCGCCGCCATCGATATATGTTTGAACTGTATATTCATCATTTGAAATATATCGCGAATAAACAGAGTTATAAACAGTGTGATTTTTAATACCTTGCTCACTTTCCCACTCGGTGGAGATGTTAAGATTTTTGTCGTCTAGCTCTGAACCTTGGATTCCGCCCATAAAATATGCATTTGTCAAGAACGATGTGCCATCCAAGTTGGCGATTATGCCAGCAACAGCAGATTCACCTTTAATTATTGCATTCACGCTCGAATATGCGATGGTTGTAGTTGTTGCGGTTTGATTTGCTCCACTTTCTAACGAAGCAATTCTTGCGTTGGTTGCTTGCCCGACAATTCCAGCAACATAGCTGCTGCCTAAAATATCTGCCGAGGTAGCTTTTAATATGTTGTTTTCTTTTGAAAGCGAAAAGTCATATCTATAACTCATAACAGAGTTAAACACGAACACGCCGCAATTGCTTGCCCCCGCAATTCCGCCAACATTGTTGTTGCCCGAAATGCCAGAAGATAAAATTTGATAGTGGCAATTATAGTAACTTCCGCCTTCGTCTAGCCCCACGATTCCGCCAAGATTGTCCTTGCCCGAAATACTCATGGTTGAAGTGCAATTTTTTATTATAAACGCTTCATTATTTGTTATATCGTTTAAAGTCAAATTGTCATTTACAATTGTGAAATTAACTTCTAATGGAATTGCATTGTTTAAGCCCACAACGCCGCCAAGATTGTTATTGCCAGAGATGCTTCCTGTCACGAATGCGTTTAAAATTGAGCCTTGTGAGTTTAATTTGTCAATTCCATTTCTGCCAACAACTCCGCCAATTGCGCTGCTTTCGTTTGTTAACTCATCTGCCAAAATATTTATTGCTGCCATAACTCCATTGCCGGATGCGGCCAAGCTGAAAACCACATTGCCATTAACATATTCACTTTCCATTGCATAATTTGCGTCAAGTTTGCTCTCGCCGTTTTCTTGTTCGCTATTTTCATAGCCCGTTATTTTGCCATAGTTTGAGCCCGCTATGCCGCCAAAATATGTTGTTGCATTGCCAGATAGAGTTATTGTTCCATTAACTCCAACAATCGAATTTGAGTTGTAAGTTATTTCGTTATAGTTTGCGCCAACGAGTCCGCCAAATTCAATCTCTCCCGTGCCGTTTAATGCTCCACAGCCTGAAATGTTCACAGAAACATTAACGAGATGACCCAAGTTCGTGCCTATGACGCCATATCTTAGATTCGTCGAATTGTTGGCTGAAAGGTTATAATCGTAATTCACTTGGAAATTGACATTTTCGATTTTGCCCCTTTCGCTAATTGTCTTGAACAAATTTGGCTGAGTTTCATTTAAGGTTATGCCAAAAACGGAATATGTGTAGTAAGTCGTGTTATTAGAACCATCCACAACAAAATCGCTTTTTAAACTGCCCGAGAAGTTGTCCAAATTGAATTTTGCGTTTGCCAAATTGATGTTGGTCATCAACTTATAATTTGCACTTGGACTATATTCCATTTCCAAAAATTCTTCTGTCGTCGTGATTAAATAAGGGTTGGATTCATTGCCATTTGAAATGATAAGATCGAGCGAGATATATGCTCTCTCATGACCTTCAAGCAAATATTCTCTTATGTCGTTAATTTGGGAATATTCTCTTATGTTAAATTTCAATGCATCAAGAGCAATGATATACAACTTCAAATCGCTCCAACTGCTTTGATTTTGCAAGATTTTTAATATGTTATGATTGGACAAATTCAAATTGTTGAGCGAATTATTTTCTTCAACAATCAGGTTGTTAACAATGCCGCGATTATCCACAACAACAAGCATAACACCCTTATTGGAAACTTCGCTTGCGCTGCCCGAATCGTTGGTCGTTACAATTTCATATCTCAAATCATTTTCGCCTGCTCCAACGCTAAGTCCATTAGTTTTCAAGTTGATATAAGGTGTTTGATTTGCATTGTCGCGCACTTTGACAGATGTGCTTGAAACAATTTCATCGCTGCCGTCAATTTTTATGTTTACGCCTTCAACAACAACTCGATTTGTAACAACCGGATTTGAAACATAAATCGTGCATGCAACGGTGTCCAAAGTTTTATTGAATTGTTTTAGTGTGACGCCAATTGTGACGCTTGAATATTCGCCTTCTTCTCCGCCAAAACTAACTTCTAGTTGGCTATCGGTTGAATTTGTTATTTGAACGAAATCCGAATTTTTCCACCAACTAACTTTGCCTTCGCCATCTTCTGCTGGCAACAAATAGTTCCACAAATCGGCATCCATATTCAAATTGATTGTGGCTCTTCCTAGTTCATTAAACATTTCGCCAAGGCTGCTTGCGAAGTATCTTGTGCTTGGATATGTTAGTTTCACATCGCCCTCTTTAATCTCTTCATAGATAAAGAAGCTAACCGTCTTTTTCCACTCAATTGAATTGCCAATTGTTAGAATATCTTTAAATCCGCGCTCTGAAATTGTAATTTCCAAATTGAGTATTTTGATGCCGTCAATATATGTGCCTTTCCTAAATGACAAAATCGTGTAGCCATTTGCATTTTGAAGTTGCAAATATTCATTTTCATTGCTTGTTTCATCCGCAAATGCAACTGAAAAGTCGACAGACGAAATCATTTCGTCCAAAATTCCGGTTGCGTCCACTTTCTGCTCGCCAACAAGAATATAAGACTGCAAAAATAAGTTCAAATTTTCGCCAGCAGCCACAATGTAGTCTGCTGGATAATCACTAAATTCATAACTCTTGCCGCCGTCCGATTCGCTACCATTTTTAAATGCATTTTTGTTTTCCAAATTGAGAGAATATTCAATGCCGGACAAACTTTGATATACATTTACATTAACTGAAACTTTAAAATCATTGCCTTGACTAAATTCAATTGTATATTCGCCCAAATCCGTGTTCGAATCCAAAACCAACAAGATTGCATTGCTCATGATGTCGTTTGCATCGAAGTTATAAACGAGATTTGTTACGCCATTTATCGTTATTCCACTCAATTCTTTTCCTATTCCAAGCGAAGTGTTATATTGCAACAATTTAAGCGGATTGTTTCCACCCCCAATAACGGACACATAAAGTTGCGTGCTGGTCACCCTATTGTTATACATCTTTATGTCTTCCGCACGGATATCCAATATGTATGAGCCAAGATTTCCCGTGTCGCTATCCTTGCCATTGAGCCTATCAAGATAAACAACATTGCTTTTGCCGCCCTCGTCCACTCCGTTTGCGTATTTGCCTTGAACAAGGCTAAAATCTGTGGTGGCATTTCGAACGATTCTTCCCGCCGATATGTTCAAACTTGTTATGCCGGAAACAAAATTTTTGAACTCAACTTTAACGCTCGCTTCCGTGATGTTTTTTAGATATTCAAGTTCGCCATTATAGAAGTTGAAAACATCAAAGCTTAACGCAACCGGGCTGACAACTTCTTGCGAATATTCTGCCTTAACATATATGTTGTCGTCAAAAGTAAATGGCTCGCTAAGCATTTTACCGCGCGTTTCGTCATAATAGAATTTCATTGCTCGGCCGCCGATATAGAATCCGAGAACATTATTGTTGGCTCGAACATGTTGGCTTCCAAATGTTTGATTTTCCAAATCTTGATATTGCGATTCAAAGTTGGAATTTAAAAACACTTCGTTTGTGCCTAGGCTATCCGAGATTTTTGCGTTTAGCAACTTTGTTTCAATCTCAATTCGCATAAATTCGAATTCGTTCATGCTAGATTCAAGCGGATTAAAATTAAACCTTGCGCCAAGTGAAGAAACATAGTTGTCATATATATTGTCGATTGAAACAACGCCATTCCCCGCCTCTTGAAGCTCGTTTTGCATATGAACATCAATTTTCGTTGGCTCAATTTCGCTCTTGATATATATCGATTTATAAATCTCTTCAATTTCGCCCACGCAATTTTTAGGGGTCAAGCCAATTTTTATTTCAATCGGGTCAATGCTATATTGATTTGGTCGCGCTTGCAAGATAAAGCCATTGTCGATAAATGTTTCAATTTGGTCGTTTGAAGTTGCAAAATAGTCATAGCCAAAATCGTTCTCTTGATAGGTCAAAAACTGGCTCAAATCGTCATCAAGGCCTTCATCGTTAAGATATTTTAAATTGAGTTTGAAATTATTAAAAGCATGTTCGCCAATAATCGCTCTGTCGTTAGAGATCAAATGGATAACTTCGCCGTTCGCAACATAGTAGGCATATTTTTCATTTGTGGCAACAAGGGCAAGTTTGCTCGTGTCAATATTTTTAACAAATACAAAATTGACTGGGCACGTTGAAACTTCTTGGTTATCAAAACCATCCATAGTTAAAACTGGATAAAGTGAAATGCTTTCAAACTTTTTGTTTGAGTTTTTGAGATAGGTATTTAGAGCCGAGTTGATTGTAAAGCCGGAAATCAATTGCTGCCCGCCGACCTCAGCTGTTTCAAATCTCACGCCGTTGATTGCACTGCTGCCGCTTGAGCGGAAATAGACCTTGTCCGTGTAAGATGTGCTATCAAATGGGAGCAATCTTAAAATTTCATTTGCATTAATTTCAACTTCCTTCTCCCCCGTTTCAGGAATAGTGAAAATATAGTTGTGGATGTTGGAATTTTTATATTCTACTCCGTTTGCTTTTTTATAAACATCAATATTTATGGATTTGGTTCTGTTTGTCGCAAGATGCGTAACAACCAAACTATCTGGCCCCGGGCTTGAATTTGACGCCGAGAGGTCAACATATTTAGCGTTGCCAGAGGTTAAGATATTTGTTACAATTGCTTTCCCATTTGTTGTGTGGATTTCAACTTCGCCAATGTCTTCTGCCTTGATTCCGTCAAATCTAATAGCGACGCGGGCGGACGAAAGCGAATCGCTCTCATCATTATCATCAACCACCAAACGAACATTTTCAATACGGTCGCCATTGTCATCGAAAAAATTAATAGATAAATTTTTATATTTATCACCACACGCGGAAAACACTAAGCAACAAGCGAACGCAAATATGGATAAAATAAACCCTAAATATTTTTTCATTTTCCCCTCAAAATTAATTTAACCTAAAATGCCATAAATATTTTAAATTAATAATATTTATTATTATAAATAATATTGTAATATTATGTCAAATAAAAATTGTAATCATAATTAAAAAAATTAAATAATATTTTAATTAAGGAAAAATTATGGAAAATAAAGAAATAATTAAAAGAGAACAGCGATTACAATTAATTAACAAGCAAGATTTGTCCATTTCTGGGATAACAAAAATAATTAGTTTAAAGCCCGATTTAATACAATTAGATAGTATTTTTGGCGGAATTATAATAGGCGGAGAGAATTTAGAATTATTAAATTTAAATAATGAAAACACCACCGCGCAAATTAAAGGCAATGTAAATTCAATTAAATTTGTTGAGGGCAAAAGCAAAGAGCCATTTTTTAGGAAAATATTCAAATGATTTTTTCCACACAAAATCAATTAAATGCATTTTTAATTTTTATTTTTGTTGGGATAATTTTAGGATTATTTTCTCAACTTTTAATTTTTATTTTTTTAAAAAATCATCAAAAATTTTTTGGAAAAATCATTTTTGACACTATTTTTTACACTTTTTTTTCAATTTTTTTGGTATTTTTATTAAATTTTTTTAATTTTGGAAAATTTTCTCTAACATTATTAGCCGGAGCAATTGTTGGATTTTTTTGGTTAAAAAAACTTACCAACAAATCGTTTGCTTTTCTTGAAACAAAGTGGTATAATTTCCTAAAATCAAAATTCAAAGGAAAGCGCAATGAAAAAAAATCAAAGCTCAGGAAAAGTTAAATTGCTGTTGTTCATCGCCATAGCCGTTATCGTGTTGTTGATTGTTATTTCCGTCGTCCAACTTTATTTTATCAACGAAATGAGGAAAACAATAAATGAGCAGCAAGACAAGATTGACCAACTATATGAGCAACACGAATTTTATGAAACGCCCGCACCTTCTAGCCTTGAATTATCAAAAGCGGGTGACCAATGATTATTTCATTAACAGGCAAGCCATGCAGCGGGAAAGGCGAAGTTAGCAAGTTATTTTGCTCCACATATGGATTTGAATATCTTTCAACCGGCCAATTGTTTAGAGAGGCAGCAATCAAACTCAATGTGCCAATATCCAACTTCAACAACGATGAACGCATAAGGCGGCTGGACAAAAAAATTGATTCCGACACGATAAAAATTGGCAAAAAGAGAATTCATGACAACATTATATTCGACAGCCGCCTTGCTTGGCACTTTATTCCAAAATCCTTCAAAGTTTTCCTTGATGTCAGTTGGAAAGAGGCAGGAAACAGGCTAGTTCACGCCAATCGAAGTGACGAGCAGCAAACAGATGAGAAAAAAGCCACAAAAGAACTAAAAGCCCGTTGGGAGGCAGAAAACAAACGTTATATGGAGCTTTATGGCGTCAACAATCTTGAAAAATCTAATTATAACTTAGTTATAAAAACGGACAACAAGTCAGTTGAAGAAATTGTTGAATTAATATATAAAGAATATGAAAAGTTTGTGCGTAAAGCATAAATTTTTTCTTTTTCATTTTAAAATTACAAATTTTCCCACGATTTATTAAATTTTATCTTATATAAATTAAAAATTTTTTAAAAATCTTATGAAAATAAAAAAATATTATGTATAATTAAATTATGGAATTCAAATCTTTGTCGATTAAGGACAGTTCGCTTGCCTTTATAATTAGTTTTGCGGTCAGCCAATTTGCAGTTTTGATTTTCACTTTGATTGGCTCGCTTGTTTGCTCGGCCGCACATATCGACATCATCAATTTTCAGTTGTTTTTAAACGGAGCTTATGGATATCTTATATTGGTTATTGTGCTAAATTCGGGTATGCTAGGTTGTTTTCTTTATTTCAACAAAAAGAAAGCGAACAACATAATTAGCAAGCCTAAAATATGGAAACTTTTGCTATTCATCTTGCTTGCCGCAATCGCATTCTTTATGCTAAGTCCAATCATTAATTGCGTGGATAGTTTGCTTCAAAAATTGGGTGTGCCGCTAAATTATATTCCTTATGATTTCAAAGCGCTTTCTCCTCCCCAATTAATTGCTTCAATTTTCTCTTTTGTCATCATTCCGCCAATTGTGGAAGAACTTTTGTTCCGCGGCTTAATATTTAAAGGGCTAAAATCCAACGGTAAGACATTTTCAATTATAATGTCTGCCATGATGTTCAGCTTGTTCCATGCTTCTATCGATCAAACTGTGTATCCTATCCTTTTCGGTTTACTTTTGGCAGTTATAATGTATTATGAAAACAACATATTATATTGTATTACCGCGCATATGACCAACAACGCCTTGTCGTTTATAACATCATATTTCGACATTCCGCTATACTTTAAACATTGGACATATATTTTGATGGCTGTGTTGTTGCTGGTTGTGTTCTTATCAGTCGTCCTATATTTCACTTTTAAAAATTCAAAAAACACAAAATTAAATATTGAAAAAGGAGAATTCAAATATCTTTATATAAGTCTAACAATAATGGCTATAATTTGGTTATTTGTGAATCTAAATAGATGAAAAACAAAAATTTTTATAAAATTGGCATGATATATTTTATTGCAATGATTGGCGTTGCAACTCTTTTTGTGCTCGGCTATTTTGGACTTTTTGAAAATGACATTATTTCAACAATTTTAATCCAAGCAGTTGTTATGTTTGCAATTCCTCTTCTGCTATACACTATATTAGTTAGCAAAAATTTAAAAACGACATTTCACGATGTTGGATTTAAAAAAATAAGTTTTAAGTCGGTCATAATCGCAATTTTGCTTGGCGTGGTGTTATATTTCTTAAATTCATTTGTGGCAACTGTGTTTGGCAGCATTATTTCCCTTATGGGTTTTGAAAATTTGTCCAGCGGAACAACTGTCACATTGGATTATGCTTTCCTTATAAAAGATTTTATACTAACAGCGGTGATGCCCGGCATCTTTGAGGAATTTTTGCATAGAGGCATAATGCTTCATGCAGGGACAAAAGCAACACGTAATCCAAGATATTGTTTGATTGTTTCCTCAATCCTTTTTGGACTCATGCATTTAAACATAAGCCAATTCTTCTATGCGAGCATTTTGGGTGTTTTGATGGGCTTTGTTGCATTGAAATCGGACAGCATTTATCCATCAATGATAATCCACTTTATGAACAATTTTTTGAATAGCTATTTTGTTTATGGCGCAGTGCTTAATTGGCCGCTCGCACGAGCCGTTAATGTTTTAAGGAATTTACTTTTTGGAAATGTTATGTTCTGCATTTTAGCTTTAACAATTGGTACTTGCCTATTGATTGTCCTATACATATATTTAGTTAAAATCATCTCCAACGAACGAGTCAAACGAGATATGAAAAAACTTATTGCTGCGCTTGAATTAAACAAACTCACCTTGCCCGAAGCACAAGAAAAAATCAATCAAGCCAACATTATGCTTAAAGAAATAAACACGACTGAATTTGCAAAACTTAAAAACGAAACAAAATTTAATTTCGCCGACAATGTTTTCATTATCTCAAGTTATGTTTTGGGCGGATTGGTTACAATTTTTAGCTTCGTTGGAGGACTATTATGATAAAGATAAATCTCGTCTGCGTTGGCGATATAAAAGAACAATATTTGCGTGACGCAATCAAAGAATATTCAAAAAGATTAACAAAATTTTGCAAACTCAA
Organism: uncultured Clostridia bacterium; assembly: GCA_947623795.1. GTDB lineage: Bacteria > Bacillota > Clostridia > Christensenellales > UBA1242 > Onthoplasma. Next base: position 23,360 of record CANQHS010000003.1, read on the forward strand.
TATTGTTGAGCTAAAAGAAAATGTTGCAAGGCAAAATAGCGAGCAAGAAATTTTAAATTCATTAAAAAAAGATTCAGTTGAAATGAAAAAACATCTTTCAAGCTATAACATTTGTTTGGACATCGCAGGGAAAGAATTATCTAGCGAGGATTTTGCAAAAAAGTTAGAAAATTTAAGCCTTAAAACGAGCGAAATTTCCTTTTTGATTGGTGCGTCAAATGGCATAGATGAAGAACTCAAAAACGATTGCAACGAGCGCATTTCATTTTCAAAAATGACATTTCCGCATCAACTTATGCGCGTTATATTTTTGGAACAATTATATCGTGCTTTCACAATAAACAACAATATTGCCTATCACAAATAAATTAACAATTTCGTTTAACAAAACATATTAACTTCTAAGTTAATATTTTTTTATTTTGGAGGTTAAATGACATATCAAGAATTGGTTGGGCGAATTGTGGCATTGCAAGATGAAGGCCTTGAACTATTCAATGCGGGCAAATCCGTTTTGGGCAAAAATATTTTGGCAACACATGTTGGCGATTATTCTGGCGTGCAAATTCTCATTCAAGGCGGAATTCACGCTCGAGAATATATCTCTTCGCTTCTCATGATTGAGCAAGCAAGGAATTTGTTTAAAAACGATTTGGTGCATGGCGGTGGAATTTATTTTATCTTTCTCACCAACCCAGACGGAGCGGAAATTGTGCTTGACGGAATTGATTCCGTTTCTTGTGACATAACGCGCCAATATCTAACGATTGCAAACAACGGGAGCGTCGATTTTTCACAATACAAAGCCAATATTAATTTGGTCGATTTAAACACAAATTTCAATGCAGATTGGGGCGGCGGAAGTCAAAATGTTTTCTGCCCATCAACCGAAGATTTTGTTGGCTTCTACCCCGAAAGCGAACGCGAAGTTAGGTCTCTTGTTAATTTCACATTAAAAACGAAGCCACTTTTGACTATTTCTTATCACAGCAAGGGAAATGTTATATATTATGGATTCGAGAATCAATCGAGCGAAGATATCGCGCGCGACCAAGCAATTGGAGAAAGCCTAAGCGAACTAACTGGCTATCCGCTCATTTTCACCGAGAATTCAACCGGCGGATACAAAGATTGGTGCATTAATTCGCTAAAAATTCCTGCCTATACCATTGAAGTTGGCGACGCAAGTCTACCTCACCCAATAGGTGAAGAAAATTTACAAGAAATTTATATAAAAAACAAAGATGTTCCACTTCTAGCCCTAGAAAAAGCAAAAGAATATGCAAAACAAATTGACTTTACGAGCCCAATTGTGCAAAATATAAATAATGGCAAACAAAAAAGCAATGCAAAAGGCTACAATGCTAGGATACAACGCTTTATCGAAAGGCGAAATTCCAATTGGAGCGGTAATAGTCAAAGACGATAAGATTATATCTTATGCCTTTAACACGCGCGAAAAAGACCAAATTGCCACCCACCACGCAGAGATAAAGGCAATTGAAAAAGCCAACAAAAAGCTTAAATCTTGGCGGCTTGACGGGTGCGACATTTATGTTACAAAAGAACCTTGCCCTATGTGTGCGGGTGCAATTGTCAATGCACGAATCAAAAATGTTTATTACGCGGTTAAAGATGTTGAAAATGGCGGGATATCACGTTTTAACATTTTAAACAATACAATGAATCACACTTCTTCGTCCGCTCAACTTTTGGAATTTGAAAAAGAAAATGAAGATTTAATTAAAAATTTCTTTAAAATGGCAAGAAAAAAGCACAAATAGTGCTTTTTTATTTGATGATTTGTTTCAAACTGTCGCTCGCCCTAAAAGTTGGCGTTTTTCGTGCTTCAACAATCGTCGTCTTTTTGGTCGCAAAGTTGTACATAGGCTTGGATTTCATTTCGCTGACTTTAAACTTCCCAAAATTGGATAATGTGACGCTATCTCCGCGTTTTAATGCGTCCTTGATGACATCAATAAAAGCATCTAAACAAAGTTTGCACTCTTTTTTTGTAAGCCCAGATTTAGTCTGAACAACTTCAACAAATTCATTTTTGTTCATAATATCCCCCAAAAAGATTTTGACCAGAAATTTAAACTTTAAACTTTAAAATTAATTTTATCCTTTCAATTTTAATTCTTTTTTGTTGAACACTTTCGTTATTGTAAGGGTAGATAAATACACTATTCCACCAAAACTTATTCCCAAAAGCGTGTTAACGATTCCGCCACCAAGCATGAACACAAACAAAATCGAAACAAGCATTAATACATTTGCTAAAATTAATTTTGCAAAAAATTTATATCCAATTTTAAATTGAAAATGCTTTTTCATCTCAATATGATTGAGCACAAATGCACTAATATAGCACATCACATTTGCAATTGACAAAGCAAAAATGTTTATTGTTGCACTTGGCAAGAACACAATTTCTAGCACAAATTTAATTCCAACGGCAATGCACAAGTTTCTTATCGCCACATATCTTTGTTCAATCGCTTGCAAACAACTTGAATATATTTGATTGATGGACAAAAACACTATGCCTGCACTTGAAAAAATCAAGAGTCTGCTTGCAATTTTTAGCCCATCAAAGCCAAATCCGTTTAATCGCGCACCATATAAAACTGAAATGAGCCGCTCTGGAAACAAGCCAAATCCCAACACGCATGGCACGGTTATGATTAAAATGATTCGCAACGCAAGAGAAATTTTGTTGTCCTTATTTTCGCTGTTAATCAAGTTTGGCAAAATCACGCTCGCAATGGCAAATGAAAATATGGTGGGCAACCCAACAATGCTGGACACAGCTCCGCTTTCTAGCCCATATAAAAATATTGAAACTTGTTTTGAAAAACTAACACTCAACAAATTGACAACTAATAGGCTATCAACAAAATTTGAAATTGGCATAATTATGTTTGTTAATGTTATTGGCAACACATCTTTCAAAATTGTTTTTAGTGGCACGGGGACATTTTCTTCCACTCGTTCTTTTTTCCTATAGAACAACAATAAGACAACAATCGCCACAACCTCGCTTGCAACAATGCTTAGCATCGCGCCAATAATAGCCGCAATCAAGCTGATTTTTATTAAACTAATCGTCACAGTCAAGCCAAGCACAAGTTTTGTGAACTGCTCCAAAATGTTCGAAAGTGCGGAAGGCGTGAAATAGTGCTTGCCTTGGAAATATCCGCGGAAAACGCTACACGCGCTCACAATTATGATTGTTGGGGCTAAAATTAGATAGCAAATTGAAATTCTTTCGTCGCCTTGAAGCCTCGCCATGCCACCCGAAAACAGCACCAAAACAAGCGTTAATGTTAGCGAAATTATGCTCGTAAAAAGCAAGCATTTTCTAACAATGCTCTTGTCCCCACCCTTTGATTTGGCAATAACTTTTGAAATGGCAAGTGGAAGTCCGCTTGTTGCCAACACCACGCAAAGCGAATAAAACGGGAAAATGAGTTGATAAAGTCCAATCCCCTCGCCGCCCAAAATTCGTGTTAAAGCAATGCGATAGACCGAACTAAAAATTTTTGCCATAATCCCGCCAACTGAAAGTATCAATGCCCCACAAAAAAGACTGTTGCGCTTCATAGCATTATTTTTTGTTAAATGTTAAAAAATATTTAAAAAAATCCCTAATCTTTAAAGATTAAGGGATATTTCATTCCGAACGAATTAAATGTTGTCTTTCCATATTATTTTCAAGAATATCTATAATATTTTTAGGCCTAACATCTAGAGTTTTTAGTTCTTGCAAATTCCGCCATAAAAAACTGTGATGACGAAGCACTCCGTTATCCATTTCTTCGTTTTTGAAATCTTTCGTATTAATAAAGTTTTTCGTTGACAAAAGATAATAATAGCAAATTTCGTGAAACGGTTTGCCGTCTTCTCGACTAAAAAAAAGTTGCTCAATTGCAAGAAGTTTAACTATTTCTGTATCAAAGTTTGTTTCTTCATTAACTTCTCTAATAACGGCACAATCTGTATTTTCTCCAATGTGAACATGCCCACCTGGGAAACTATAAAACCCGCTATTATCGCAATCATTAATTAAATATTTGTCATTACTTTTAATTATTCCACATACGCGAAGTTTAAAAGATCCATCTTCTTTCCAAAATTTTACATCTCTTGACATATTTTTCTCCTACTATAATATTAATATTTTTTCTTTAATTGTCAATAAATTTCGTTGTTTTTTAATTTGTTGATTGTAAAATTATTTTTAATTTGCTATACTTACATTATGAAAAAACAAAAATTTATCTATGCTCTTGCTCCTATGGCGGGTGTAACAGACTTTGCATTTAGAAAAATTTGTGCTGAATTTGGTGCGGATATGGTGGTCACCGAAATGATAAGTTTGAAAGCGCTAGACAATAACAATGATAAAACTTTTAAACTTTTGCGAGAAGAAAGCAATGCAATAAAAGTATGTCAACTTTTTGGCCACGACATTGCGGCTATCAAAAGGATTTTAAAAAATAAAATTTTTGATAATTTTGATTATATCGATTTTAACTGCGGCTGCCCCGCTCCAAAAATTGTTAAAAATGGTGATGGCTGTGCAATGATGAAAAATTTGGACAAAACGCGAGTGGTTATTTCTTCATTAGTTAAAGCGAGCAAAAAGCCTGTTTCTGTCAAATTTAGGCTTGGCATAGATGGCAACGAAAATTATATTGAATTTGGCAAAATGTGCGAAGAATGCGGCGTTAGTTTCATAACATTGCACGCCCGAACGCGCGAACAAGGATATGCGGGCGAAGTGGACAAGACTGCATATAAAAAACTTATTTCTGCGGTGAAAATCCCCGTGTTTTGGAGCGGAGATATAAAGACAAAGGACGATGTTGAATTCGCAAAAAAGATTGGTTGTGCTGGCGTTATGATTGGGCGAAATGCTCTTGGAAATCCCGAAATATTTTCTGAATTAAAAGATTGCATTCCGCCATATAGCAAAAAAGAAGCAATAATAAAACATCTTGAAATGCTAAAAACTTATTTTAGAAGCGGAAAAACCCTTGTGGCGTATTTTAAAAAGCACCTTATGTGGTATGTGCGAGCGACAAAAAACGCAACACTCACAAAACAAAAAATTTTGGAGTTCACCACCCTTAAACAAATTGAAAACTTAATAAATGAAATGTAAAAAAGTGGCTTTGCAACTTTTTTGTTGTTAAATTTTAAAAATTCTAAACTTTTAAATTTCTAATGATGTTTTTTATTGTTTTAACGGAAAAATTGAATTCGGCTTTTTCTTCGCTTGAAAGCGGAAAGCGGAAAATTTCCCTTATTCCATCGCGAGAAATAATTGCGGGCTGGCCGATGCTCACGCCCAACTTTTCATCAAATGAAGACACGGTGAAAATTGAATTGCTATCTTCAAAAATTGCGTCAGTTATATTTTTAAGGCACATTCCAATTCCATATGCGGTGTTGCCTTTTTTTTCAATAATTTCATACGCGCTGTTTCTAACATCTTTCAAAATCTTTTGCTTTTTAGATTTTGTTAGATATTTATCTATTGGAGTTAAGCCAATTGTGGCGTGTTCCCACGGAATCATTTCCGTGTCGCCATGCTCGCCAATAACAT
>CANQHS010000004.1 GCA_947623795.1 uncultured Clostridia bacterium
CTGTCGTTGCGGGCAACGTCAAAGCGGAAGTTTTCATAAGTTTTTTGCTGAACAATGCAGCCCAATTCTTTGAATCTATCAAATGTTCCGTCTGTGCTGCCCGTATCCAGCACACAAACATAGTCCGCCTCTTTAACCGAATTGAACCAACGCTCAACAAATTTGATTTCATTTTTGCTTATTGCATAAACGCAAATTTTCTTTTTCATATTGTTATTTTATTAATCGCATAAAAATATTGTTAAAAAAGACACAAACTAAATTTGCATTATTAATTTGTTTTTGTTTGTAAAAAATGCGAAAATGAACTATAATTTTGATATGGAAAATGAGAAAAACGAACAAGAATTAAAAGACGAATTGTTGGCGTTGCTGTTTAAGGACGCGGAATTGCCAATGAAATCCGATTTAAGCGAAAAAGAAAAAGACAACTTTCTTCGTGCCTTGTTTTTGACGCGCGCGGAAGTGAGCGTGGAAGAAAAATTGTTGAACGTTCAAAATAAATATTGCCGCCTCAAAAACGAAAACGCGATTGAAAGAATAGACAACCTAAAATTTAAACACAACATCGCCTATTCAAAAAATATTTTAGATTTAGATTGCGACATGGTCGTTTTGATAACAGAAAATTTGCTTGAAAACATAAACGCTCTTGCCGCTAATGATTTAGACAATGATTTGATTTTGAAAGCCGGGCTAGAATTTAAGGTGGAGATGCTAAAAACGCTCAACGCAAATGGCAGGCAAATTGATTTTGAAAATCCATATATTTTGCATGGGTATAATTTAAATGCAAAATATATTTCAAAAATAATTTTTAATAAAAAATATTTTAATTTAATTAATTTTTATGGAAAAAACATAAAAAAAGATGAAAATTTCATCAAATTTTTAAATATTTTAAAAAATAATTTAAATTTAATATTCGAATTCGCAATTTCAAAAAATTTAAAATCACTCGGCTTTTGTTTCAATTTTAATTCGAACGGAAATGAAAATTTAGATAAATTATTTAATATCGCAAAAATTGAATTAATGAATTTTTTAATTCAAAAAAATAAAAAACTCAAATTAAAAATTATTTTTAATGATTAATTATGTCACCCTGAGCGCAGCGTAGCGGAGTCGAAGGATCCCCCTGTCATTCTGAGCGAGTGAAACGAGTCGAAGAATCTCGTCCTGATTGGAGGATTCTTCCTTTGTTCTAATGACACGCCGCAGAGATACGCTCCACGCGTTCGCGTTGCTCACTTGGTCGGTATGACAACATCACAAACTGCGCTATATCTCATTTGCTAGACGCAAATTTCGTTTTTTGCTTGTTTGTTCCTTTTCCCCATTAAGAAGCAAATTCTTACGAGGACCCCATGTGAATTTTTACATGAAGCGGTAGGTGTTTATATTGCTGTTTTCTAGGGCTTTAGAGAGGCTAAGCAATATTTCGTTTGTGACAGATAGCGTGTTCAATGAAAATTGCTTAAAATATTCTTTTTGCTCAAATTTGTGCCAAAAAATTAAATTTTTTTGCAAATTTACTATGTTTTTTAAAAAATTAAATAAATTTTTTTCTTTAATTTCATTTTTATTTATTTTAAAATTAAATGTGGAATTAAAATTTTCGATTAATTTTTCAAATTCATTTTTTGCAAAAATTAAACTTTCTCTTAAAATTTTATTTGATTGAACAATTAAAATTGAAGCGGAGTTATTTAAATCGATTAAATTAGAAAAAATTGAAAAAACTTTTTCATCTCGATTAAAAGAAATATTTTCGCTAAATTTATTTTCCAAAAATTTATATTCTTCCTCGTTTAAAATCGGGAAATCGTTATATTCCATACCAAATATATTAAATTTTTTATTTTTTTAGAATGCTTTTGAAAATTTAGTTAAGCGTTAGCTCGCTCATGTTGAGAGCGGTTGCGAAATCAATTCTGTCCCTATAAGTTTTTAAAATTCCATTGCGAGCAAATTCGTGCGAACGCTTGTGCATAATTTTTTTATGAAGGCTGGATTTGGAATTGTTCAGATTTCTTAAATATGTGTTGCTCTCCTCTTTAAGTTTTTCTTTGCAAGTTGTCTTTAAATGTTCAATTAAGGCGGACTTATAAGTTTCGCCAAAAATCAAATACATAAATTTATAGAAATCCGTGTCTCTTAGTAAGAAATTTCTTGCGTAGTTGTTGTCGTTAAAAAGTCTTCCGTGAACATCGATTTGAAAGTTTTTAACTTTAAGCCCGAAAACATAGGTCTTTTGAAAGCTTCCATTGACATATTTTTCCACAACCGCATCGATAAGGTCATAGTCGAACATATTGTTAATTTCTTGCGCGTTGTTGTGCGTGCCATAAATAAAATTGGGCTTGTTGGAAAGCGAAATTTGATATTCAACATTGCTTTTTGTCGCCAAAGTTTCGGCATATCCCGCCTTTTCTAAAAAAAATGCTAACAAGCACATCAATTCTTGTTTGTTTAATCTAAAATCTAAATTTTTCATTTGATTCTCTCCTTCCCACATTATAGCACCAAAAAAACATTTGTCAATAGGCAAAATAAAAAAGAGCTATTTGCTCTTTATTATTTCATATTCATTTTTAGGTTTATCCAAAATTGTGTAGCCCAAAGCGGAAATTTCGTCCCTAAGTTTGTCGCTTTCGGCATAATCTTTATTTAGCCTTGCTTGTTTTCGCTTTTCCGCAATTGCAATTATGTTTTCTGGAATAATTTCTTTTTCTTCTTTAACTTCGCTTAATTTTAACCCTAGAAAGCGGTCGAAATCCAGCACTAAATTATAGATATCTACGCTGTCCGGATGATTTTTTAGCGCGTCCCACACGACCGATAGCGCGAGCGGGCTGTTGACATCATCCGCAACGAAAGATGCAAATTTATTTTTGAGTTCGTCAATTTTTGCTTTTTCGATCGCGTTCTGTCCGTTTTTGTGCTTAATTAGCAATTTTTTAAGGTTGTTTAGGCTCTCTTTTGCGTTGTTTAGGGCTTCGAAAGTGAAGTTTTGCGGCTTTGAATAGTGCGCGGTTAGATAGAAATATCTTAAATCCATTGGCGAAAAGCCCTTTTCCTTAATTTGGGTTAGGGTGTAGATTCCGCCCGTGGATTTGCTCATTTTTCCACCATTGAACATAAGGTGTTCAAGATGGAACCAAATGTCCACAACTTGATGCCCGCATTTGGCGTAGTTTTGCGCAATTTCGTTCTCGTGATGCACAGTTTTATGCTCAACTCCGCCTCCGTGCAAGTCGATATGCTCGCCTAGAAATTTGTTGCCAATCGCGCTGCACTCGATGTGCCAGCCGGGGTAGCCAACTCCCCATGGGCTGTTCCAGCGCTGTATGTGATTGTCCTTTGCTTTGACCCACAAAACGAAGTCGGCGGGGTTGCGTTTGAACTCATCCACTTCAATGCGCGCGCCAAATTGCTTTTCGTTTTGATTCATGCCGCCAAGCGCACCATAGTTTGGGCATTTGCTCGTGTCATAATACACGCCATTTTCTGTAATGTAGCCATATCCATTGTCCAAAATTTGCTGAACAAAAGCGATTATGTCGTCAATAACACTCGTTGCTGGGCAGATGTGTTCGGGTGTTTCGATGTTGAGGTCCTTCATGTCGCGATAGCACAAATCCCAATAAAATTTTGCAATCTCTTCTGGAGTTTTATGCTCGCGCTTGCTTGCAACTTCCATTTTATCTTCGCCTTCGTCCGCATCGCTCGTCATGTGGCCAACATCGGTGATGTTCATAACATGATTTATATGATAGCCCAAGTATTTCACTGCGCGCCTAACAGAATCCATAACAAAAAATGCGCGCATATTGCCGATGTGTTGAAACCAATAAACGGTCGGCCCACAGAAATAATAATTAACCGTGTTGTTAATTGGCTTTAAGGCCTGCTTTTGTCTTGTGAGTGAATTATAAATTTTTAGTTCCATAATATTTTCCTTTTGCTTTTTTATTTTATTATATATTTTTCATTTTGTCAAGAAAGTTCAACCAAAATGCGGATTTGTTTTTTATTGATAAAAAATATTTTTTATTTAAAAATTTATTAAAATTTCAAAAAAAATTAAAAATTTAGGCTATTTTTTCAATTTTTTATTAATTTTTCATTAAATTTTTAAACTTTTTTATTTTTTTATTGAAATTATTTTTCATTTTATTTTTACTTAATCCACGCGATATTTTAATTTGTTTCTTGTATTTTAAATTTATTATTGCCGTTTTTTTATCAATATTGATTTATTCTTTATTAAAACAAATTTTAAGATTTGTTTTTGCAATTTTAAATTTAATTGTGTTGTTTTTAAATTGTAAGCTAATTAATATATTTATTATTTTATAATAATAATTATAAAAAATTGTGATAATTATTTGATAATTAAATTTTAATGTGTTAAACTATATCTAGAAAATTTAGCATTTTAGGTCGGATTGATACAAGGGGAAAAATGACAAAGGTAAATAAAAAATATTTTGCACTTATATTTGTTTTGACACTATTTTGTGCCATCTTTTTTGGTTGCAAGCAAGAAGTTATCGTGCAAGGCGTAACTTTCCTAGACAAAGAAATTGTGCTCAAGGTGGGCGAAGAATTTTTGCCAAATGTGGAAGTATATCCAAGCTATTCGTCCGGATACACTTTGTCGAGTTCGAATCGCACAGTTGCCACCATCGTTGAGGGAAAGATTAAAGCAGTGGGCGAAGGCGTTGCTGTTATTCGCGTGCGAGCAAATGAAAATGACCTAATTGAAGATATAATGACTCTCAAAGTCCTTGCGGAAAGTGTGCAGATTCAAACACCAACGGTCGAGTTCAACAAGGATAGCCAAACGATATATCTTAACCCGGTCGAATTCGCTTCGAGCTACACTTTGAAAATTAATGACGATGAAATCAACTTGGGCAACTATTTTAGTTATTCGCTGAAACAATACGACATCGAATATGGCAACGCGTTCGACACAAAATTGAACGTTCAAGTTAAGGCAAATGCACCTACATATTCAAAAGCATATCTGAGTTCGGACTATTCGCAAGTTGTTAGCATCTATCAGGTGAAAGACATTCAAAATGCAAAAGTTGAAGGCGGGAAATTGACTTTTGACGCCAACCCAAATTTGAACTATTCATTTAAAATTGATGGCGAAAATTTGGTGGTTGAGAGTTTCACAAACGGAGTCGACCTAACAAATTTGGACGAAAAATTTGCGGGCACAAATGCAGTTTTGACAATCGAGGCGTATAAAGATGTGAGCGATGTAGACTATTTGAGTTCGGCAAAGGCGGAAATGCCAATTTATGTTTTGGATGTCCCTAAAAACATAACGCTTTCCGACACGGTTTTGAATTGGTCGAGCGTTTTAAATGCGGCAGAATATGAACTATTTTTGGGCAGCGAAAAAGTTGCAACAATCGAATTGAATACTTTCAATCTGCTCTCGCTTGACGGAAATAAATATGATGAAATTTTGTCTGAAAACGAGTTATCAATCACATCGGCGATAAAATCAAACAGCAAAAATTTAGCAAAAACAAAGAAAAAATCAACAATCCAAATTTCAAGAAAACAAACTCCAGTTTTGTCCGCAAATAGCAATATTCTTTCTTGGTCGGGCAGCGACAATGTTGAACTTAAACTTAGCTACGACGGGCAAAACAAAATTATTACGACCGCACTTAATAGCTTTAGCTTGGACGATTTCGAGGGTGGAAAGGAATACGCTTTCACTATCAAAGCCGTTGGCGAAAAAGTGGGCGATGTGTTCTATCTTCCATCGTTTGAATCGGATGAATTTAAAATTACAAAACAAAGCGAAGTCAATTTAACTTATGAAAACATCAAAAACAAAATTTTGACATTTTCTTCGAACGAAACCGACAACTATTTAGTGTATGTAGATAATATTGAAAACGCCTTTTCGGGCGAAAATGTTGGCGGGGAATACACAGTCAGTCTCGACCAAGAATTTGAAGCGGGCGAGCACACTTTGTATGTTCAACACCTTGGCAACAATCTTGAAATTTTTGATAGCAAAATAACATCGATAACTTTCTTCCAATTCGACGAAATTAAAAATAGCGACATTGAAATTAGAAATGGCGTTGCATCTATTGAACGCGGACTTTTCAATACAAATGCAAACATAACTTTTGTTGTTAAAAATAACGCGGAAGGCGAAAAGGAATTCGCACTAGGGGAAAGCGAAAACTCAATTTTGTTAGACAGCGAAAATGACGAATTTTTCTTGGCAGGAGAATATTCAATAGTTGTCAAAGTTGAGGGCGACAATTCAAAAGAATTTTCCGCTTCATCGGACACGCTTTCAACAAAAACTTTTGTTGTTTTATCCGCTCCAACTTTAACTCTAGCGGGCGCGGACAGCACTGAGATTAGATTTACAAAAATCGACGATGCGGTCGAATATAAAATTTTTAAAAATAGCGAGGATGTGCATTATCTTGCGGACGGTGAAAACTTCAAGTTTGATATTGACCTAATGGATGGCGAAGGAGCGGAATTTAAGGTTCAATCTATAGGCGACGGGACAAACACTCTCAACTCAAAATTTTCCTCTCCGCTTGCCGTGCATAGATTGTTGGCGCCAAATGTTAGTTTCGATAGCGAAACAAACAAACTTGTTGTTTCAAACGACAACCTTGCGGACGCAGTTTTGGAAAATCCATACACAACAACTCTGAACCTCAATCCGATTGACTACACAGCCGAACTGACATTAAATGAAGGCGAAAATCTTGTTGAAATCTACACCAATGCAAAGAGCGAATTTGGCTCAATAAGATACTTAAATTCAAGCGCAAAACAACTTGAAATTAAAAAGCTAAAAGCAGAATCGAATTTTGCAATTTTGGATAGTTACAAACTAAAAATAACTTCATCCAACACGGACTCTCGCTGCCCACTTTATGTTGAAATTGTTTGTGGCGGCACTACATATAAATTTAGTGAGCAAGCGGGCGAACTTGTTTCGAGCGAACAGGACATTCACTTGCCGCTTGAATATGAGGCTGATGGCATATACACAATAAGCTTGGAAAAGGACTATCTAAGTTTGATTCCAACCGATAGCGCGTTTAATGTTAAAATCAAATATTTGCCATATGCTGACAATATTGCAAAGAGCGAATTTTGCGTGCAAATTGTTTCATTTTTGCAAAAAGCAACGCTCTCTCGCGACGGGCAGAATATTATTATTTCCAACTTAACCGCGACGGGCGATGTTGAAAATTATGCGCTAATGATAAACTCAACTTTTGTTTCTCTTCAAGACGCAGAAAAGATTGAAAATTCAATTGTTGTTAGCTTAGATAGTTTTGAGCAATATCTTGATGACGGAATAAATTCGATTCGCGCAATTGCACTCAATTTTGACTACACAGAAGAGATCACAATTGCATCTTCAAGCGATGATTTAAAATTAAAACAAGCCACCGCAGTTGAGCTCACTTCAAGCAAAGACAACGCGGGCGAAAATAATTCTGTTTTAGTTAAATTCAATGCGAACAAAGACGAATATGACCACACATATTTGATTGAAGGGAAAGACGAATTTGATAATGTTATTTTCAGCAAATCATTTACAAACGACCAAGCCGAGCTAGATGTTATCTCATTCTATTTAGACAAATATTTGGACGAATATTATAAAACAAATCAATCCATTTCGGGCAGCAGGATTATCATAACCGCATATGTGCTGTCGGCGGGCGTGGACGCGGACGGAACAATTTATGTGTTCAACTCAAAGCCATCAAATAGCCTAGATTTTGAAATTGTGGACGCACCAAAAAATTTGAAAATTGAGGACAATGTTTTAACATTCGATCGCTCGCTTTCTCGATATGTTGTGGGCTATGACATATATGCAATGCTTGACGGCGAATATGTTAAAATAAATGAAAATCTCATAACGCGAAATAGCTTCGATTTAACCTCTTATGAGGGGCGAATCACCAAACTTAAAGTGCGCGCAATCGCATCAAGCGATTTGTTCGGCTACACCAACTCGATTATCGACAACGAAATTAGCGTTATCAAACTATCGAATCCAATTGTGGAAATTCAAAATGGCGACATCGTTATAACCTTGCCAAGCGAGGCTAGGGATATTTTAGACCAAATTCAAATCAACATTGTGGGCGGAAGAACTTTGCTCTTAAATCTCACGGATGAAAAACTTACAAAATTGAGCGACACAAAATATAGCATTGAGCCAAGATTTTTCCTAAATTACAATGTAAGCGAAAACTTGATTGACAATGTTGAAAATGTAAAATTTCAAATATGCGTTGAAAATCTCAACTCGGACGCATTCTATCTAAATTCGGATTTTGTCTCCCTTGATTGCCGCGGAATATTTAAGCCCGCAACGCTAAATGCAATTGAGGATGACGGCCTTCAACAACTAAGTTGGACGGCGAATGAGAAAAACATAATTGACGGAACACCAATTTCGTGTGGATATGTGTTGATGATAGAATATAACGGCGAAACATATTATTCAACCGACACAAATTTAGTTTATAAGGATGGCAAGAGTTTCAAATCCTACCCAGCAATAATTTACAACACAAACATAAAATTCCCTTATGGATATCGCCTAAATCAATTTGGCAACAATTGCGAAATTGTTTTCTCAGCGGGAAGTTATGTTATTGGCATTAAATCAGTTCCAGCCACACAAGACGAACACAACCTTTGCTCGTCCGACTATTTAACTCTCACCAAAACCATAATTGAGCCGCCAAAAATTTGGGCGGAAGATGGCGTTTTAAGTTGGAATACTTCTAGCGAGGTGGCGGAATATGTTGTGAAAGTTTATGCTAGTCCATTTAATGAAGTCTTGGATAGTTTCACAATCGAAAACAAATCCAACTTGGCAACCTTCGATTTCTCAAATTCCAAATTCGATAGCTATTCTGGCATCTATGGAATTAAAGTTCAAGCAGTCAGCAAAAATGAAGATGTTTTAAACAGCAATTCAACCGACATGATTTACGTCTATCGCATGCCAAAGTTGACAGAAGCGCATATCGATGACGGGGCGTTGGTGCTAAGCATTAGCCCACTCTTCTATTCAGCAGAATTAGAATTCAACTTAAATGGTCGCAAAACCTCATTTGTGTTGGACGGAAAGGCAGAAGCAGAAAAGTTTTTAAGCGGGCTTAGCATCTATTCTTGGCTTGAAATTGCAAGCAATGTTGACGAAAAAGTTAAAGCAAAAGACCTTGTTCTTGAACTAACCTCGGGCAGCACACTTCTTCCGCTCATTGAAGGCGGATTCTATAATCTAAGCGTAAAATTGATTGGCAACAGCTTTGATACGATTAACACAAATAGATTGATTGTTATCTCATCAAAGAGCAGCGAAGTTGACATAAAAATCAACAAAATAAAAACCAACACAACCGGGATCAATAAGGGCGAATACGTGTTTGATGTGGACACATTTAATTCGAACACAAAATTTAACCACAACTTTGGCTCAACGGACAATGGCGAGTTTATTAAAGATGCACCAATCTACAAAATTCGCTTGGCAGTTGGCGGCGACATTTATGACATCTACGCAATCGACTATAACTATTTTGAAAGTAAACTCGGAACTCTATCTTTGGGCGACTATCAAATTGCTAACAAAAACGGGCTTTATGCGTACTATAAACTCACATATCAGTCTAGCGAAGGCGGAAAGGACATCTACTTTAACATTTTCAAAAACAACACTATTAATTTAAACAGCTCTAAGCTAGATTTCTATCCGCTCACTATAACAATCAAAAATAGCGGATTCGATTATGTTTCTAAGTCCATCTCATCAATAGACATCGCGTCTGGCGGAACGTTTAGCTTAACCACTTCAATTATGGGCGGGGATAGCAACGAGTTAGGCGAAGGATTTGTGACTAGCAATGCAAGCGAAACAAAAACCTTCATTAGATATAGAGATATTGCAGTTTCAAGCGAGGATGGATTAATTAAATTTGAGGATTTGCAACCATTTAAAAATGGCGAAGCGATTGACTATCCAATTTATGAATTGACCGTTGAGCCGCACAATATGGCGGGGGAAACAAAATATATTTATCTATATTATGCGGGCAGTTATTATAACGGCGAGACAACGCAAAGCTATGCAATGCAGATTGCAAGCGAAAAGGGCGTGGAAGGAAAAGCAGAATTTGCCGAAATTGCAAGCAAAAATCTTGTTAATGGCTATGTCGTTTTCGACATTTCTCCAATGCTTCAACCGCTCAACTATATAATAAAACTTCACACCTATGCGGGACTTGGAACGGGCGACAATGCGGAGGCGGCAAAACTGCTTTTGAATTCGCGCGAAACACTATATCCAACCCCAATTTCAAAATTGAACACGATAAGCGATTTTGCTCTTTCTAGCGGCGAACTCACAGCAACGATAATAACAGAAACAGCAAGCGAAACGCGAAATCTTGTGTATATTTATGAACTCAAAGTTGAAGAAGCGGGCGGAAAAGCCTTTGTGTTTAGAATTAATTTATTAGAAGATGAAAATGTTCGAATTGTTGGCGGCAAATTCTATTATGTTCTGCCATCAAAGATAACATATAATGGCGAAAACTTTACACTATCTGCAAATAAAACTTACAACATAAAAATCCGCGCCATGGCGGGGGATAACTTCTCGCTTCTTAATGCGGATTATTGCCTAAACTCAATTTCAGCAAGCAAACTTCCAACAATTGAGGGAAGCTCAGTTTTAGTTAAAGATGGAAAACTTAATTGGCAACTTCCAAGCGGATATAGTGAATCGCAAGTTAGAATAAAAATTGTGGTTGACGGCCAGCATACAATTTTAACCGAAGGGGTTTCAGGCGGCATGTTCGAATTTGGCGATGCGGGCTATGCGGTGGACGGAAACACAATCATGATTGACGGAACGAAATCCATCACAGTTCAGCTCATGATTGTGGGCAACAACAATCAGATTAGTGGCGACTATACTTCGGCAAAGAGTGTTGAGCGCCTCGTTCGCGTGGATGCGGAAAGCATCGTTTCAACTGACGGAATATTGACTTGGGAAAAGAACGAAAAAGCGGCAGGATATCTCGTTAAGTTGACCGCCTCTAACGTTAGCTACACTTTTACAACAACAGAAAATTTCATCGACTTTAGCGTGACAGCGGATGACGATGGCAACAAAATTTCATCGGGAGTTGAGTATTCAGTTAGCATAGTGACGCTTGGAGATGAATATATAAGCTCAATGACAAGGCAAGCTAGCAAAACTTTTAAAAAATTAGAGCAGATAAATCGAGATTCAATTAAACTCATAGGCGATGAAATTAAATTTGATAGTGTTTTAGACGCAATGGGTTATAAGGTTACAATTAATGACGGGCAAAGCGAACTTTTGGTGGGAAATGAAAACGCAACTCTTAAATTGCCAGCAAACATTTTTGGCGAATTCACAATAAAAATCCAAGCAGTCGGAATTGGGGAAAGCAATTTCTTTAATTCCGACATTGTGACCTATACATCGACAAACGAGCGCCCTAAAAAAGTCCCAGAAGTGCTATACGATAGCGAAAATCGAGTTTTCTACTGGCGCGATAATGGCGAAGGGCAGAGCAAGGACCAATATCTAGTTCAATACGATTTTGGCGAATATTATTTGTCCAACAGCGGCATGCAAACTAGGCCGTTAGTGGCAACCAGCACGACTGAAATAAAGACATATTCGGGAAGCACAAAGTATTTCTATTTTGTGCCTACCATTATGGGCGAATATGATAACTTTTCGGTCATTGTGACGCGCGCGGGCGTATATTCCGAGCCGGCGAAATACACTGAAACAGTGAAATTAAATCTTTATAGTTCGGGCGCGGGGACCAGCGATAATCCTTATTTAATAAATAGCGAAAGTGAACTTTTAAACATTGAGAAAATGCCAACGAGTTCGTTTAAACTCAACAAAACACTTGATTTAACTAACTATTATAATCAAATATACACGCGAATAAATTCGGGCTATATTATTGCTGAAAATTTTAGAGGTAGCCTTGATGGTGGCGGCGAATATGCTTATTCCATAATATTGCCAAAAATTGAACTCACTAATATTGGAAGTTTTGGATTGTTTAAAAATATAGATGGCGCCACAATTTCAAATTTAACAATTGGAAATATGACGCAAAATGTGATTCAAGCAAAATATAGTTTAAGTGCGGGGACAAGCAAAATTTCTATCGCTGGGCTAGCTTCAAGCAGTCAAAGTTCTAAAATTACAAATGTAACGGTTGCCAATTTGCAAATTCAAATTTCGCACTTAAGTTCGAGCGATAGTTTGTCTGGCGAAATTTACATTGCGGGCTTAATTGGCGAGGACAACAGTTCAACAATAACCGATTGCAAAGCAGTTTTAGCCGTTGATTATAACATTAAATCCACAAGCACGCGCTATGTTGCGGGCCTTGTTGCAAAGTGCGAAAACTCAAATTTAAGTTGGAGCACAAACGCCAACGCGGCGGTCAATTTAACCGTTGTTGCAACGTCCACGATTCGAATTTCTCGCTTGGGCGGAGTCGTTGCAAACTTCACGGCAAACAGCGGCAAAACTTGCGGAATAACAAACGCAAATGTGGAAGTTAACTTTGCAAATGTAAACGCAAGCGTTGAGGCGGGCATTGTTGGAAACGCAAACAACATTTCAATTTCAAACTGCGTTGTAGCAGGAACGGTGGGTGAAACTGTCGCACAAAAAATCGACCTTGGCGGCTTTGTTGGAATTGGAAATGGCGTTAAAATTTCCGCGTCGACTTGCAACATTAAATTTGATATTCATGCAATGTCCACAAGTGCGGACATACATATAGGTGTGGTGGCCGGCTCGCTCACTGGGGAAGGGAGCGTTTCCGCTTGCCACACAAATAGCGAAATTAGAGAAACAACAATTCTAAATTCAAATGGCGAGGTTGAACTTGGGAAATATTCGACTTCGTCAATCGGGAATGTGGAGTGCGACTATTTAGCGGGGTGAAATGAAAAACAAGAATTTTAAATTTTATAGTTTAAAGTTTTTGTTCATTTCAATTAATCTAACATGTCTAATTTTGTTGCTTTTTGGCTATTTCAGCATAAAAAATAACCTAGTTATTGCATCCGGCGATAGCATGATTCCCACAATTCGTAGCGGCAATGCAATTGTTTTTGAAAAACAAGAAAAATATGCCCTTTTTGAAATTGTAGTTTTTAAGATTAACGGAATTGTTATCACCCACCGCGTTGTTGACATAAAAAACGAAAATGGGGAAACGTTTTATGTTTGTTCGGGCGATAATGTGCCTTTGTACGAACAAAAAAACAAAGATTTTAAAAATGAATATATAAAAAATCTTTCGCTAGATGAAACGCGTGAGATAGATTCAATTCAAATCGTAAGCGAAAATGAGATTTTGGGAAAAGTTAAAGTCAATTCAAAATTTCTTGGCATCATGATTCGCTTTCGCGTTTTAATTTTGCTTTCTCTCGCCATTCCAACACTTTGGCTAATACTAAAAAAATAAAAAACACCGCATGGTGTTTTTTTATAGGTCGAAGAGGGCTTCAGTTTCTTCGTTTTTGTTGATTTCTCTTTTTAGTTGTTCATATTTGTGCTTTGTGCTTTCGCCACCATGAATATGCTTGATGTTGAAATTTTCAACCAACAATTTTTTTACTTCCTCATATAGTGCATAATCTATATATTTTAGTTTAACGGATAAATCGTGGTGCACCGTGCTTTTGGGGATGTCAAACGCCTTTGCGGTTGCTCGAATTGTGGTGTTGTTTTCCAAAATGTAGTGGGCTAAATAGATTGGCCTTAAAGATAAATCGTCTGTGTTCATTGTTTTCTCCTTTAAGGCAATATACTTTTAAAAATTTCAAAATATAACAAAAAATGAAAAATATCGACACAATTTTTAATTTTATATTTTTTAATTTTTTTGAAAAAATAATTTAAATTTTAAAAAATTACATAAAAATTCAATTTTTTATTGATTTTTTGCGTAAATTTTAATATTTTTAAAAATTTTTTATCAAATTTTTTATTTTTATTAACATTTTTTGTTTTTATCTATAAATTAGATTTTTCCGCGATTTTAATTCGATTTTAAAAAATAATTTTTAGAATTCAAATGAAAATACAAAAATAAAAAAATTCATTTTACAAATTTCAACAAATTTCTCTAAATTATTTTGACTTATTTTCTATTTTTATATATAATAAAAATATTAAATAAAATTTGCAAACTAGTGCAAATTAAAGTGAGGGGCTATGAAGAAAAAAGTATTTGGGTTTTTAACAGCAATCTTCCTATTGTTTGCGGGCGTGATGTTCTCCGCTTGCGGCGATAAATATAAAAATTTGGAGTTCGACATCTCTTATGCATATGATCTCGACACCGCCGATTGGAAAAATGGCGGAGAGGGTATTTCTTTGTCTTATGGTACGGAAGATGATGACTTCCATCTTGATGGAGAAACTCACGAAGGCAAGATTTATTTAAAAGTCAATATCAAGAATGTTAAAGCCAAAGATTTGGATAGAATTGTCGTTTCTTGTTCTGCCGCTCAAAATGTGGCTTTCACTAGCCTCACTATAACCCCAGGCGGCGTTGTTGAAATTCCTATTATGGGAAAAGTTAATGACGCAACTTTAAAATTTTATGAAACTAATTCGGGCAAAAGCAAAACTATTAATTTAAACATTTATAAAAGTTTAACCGACCTAGACGCAAAAGACGGAACGCCAACCGTTGTTCAAGGTGGCAGCCCACTTGATTTGACCGAATTGAACAATATAATTTATTTGCCAGATAATCTCGACGAGCCGGACGGCGCAACCAACCAAATTGGCGTTAGCTATTCGATTTCCTCAATCGGGCAATATTCAAACGGCTCTTATAACGCAGTCTACACCAGCGCGCAAGCAATTCAAGAAAGGCTCAATCTTACAGACGATGGACTACTAAGCGTTAAATCGAGTTTTGTTATGAGCCAAAATTCCGCTTATGTTGTTCGCGTTAAGGCAACTTCGATTTTCAAGGCGGACATCTCCACAGAATTTGATGTTTACATAATCGATAGAGTAGTTGATGGCGAAAATCTTTATAGCCCAAAAGTTTCCTATTCGTCAGACACGCAACACGACGCAATCAGCGAAATCTATTTGTATATGAGCCAAAACGACTCAGTTCACGACCAATTCGGTCACACATCAGTTGATGTTGACCTAAGCGGATTTAATAGCGTTTACTCAGGCTCAAAACAAACTAAAAATGGCACAATAGAATATGTTCTTGCAGTTGATATCGACGGCAAAATTTTTCATTTTGGAGAGCTTGGCGAAATCAGGCATAACGATGTTGCAATCGAGGAGCAAAGCGCAAATAGATTTCATATCGTTGTGGGCAAACAAAGCGAAATTTTAAGGAACAAAATTACATTCTTTTTAAGTTTAAAAACTACGAATGCGGACGGCAGCACAAGTTATGCCGACGAGATGCTATACAAAAAAGAAATCACCCTAAACAAAACTAGATTGGTCAGCAATGTGGTCGTCTCAGACAACAGCGAAAACTTTTCTGCCGACGTCTATGTTACAAACAATCCAAATTATAAAGGCCTTGAACTCGACTTGCGAGTTAGGCCAGAGAATGCAATCAACAGCACAATTTTCATCACAGCAAAAGATGGCTCGGGCCTAAACGATTTGCAAATCGAAGCCTTTTCAGGCGGCATTCTCAACACGGCAAATCCAAACAGATATTCAATCTCGAGCAACAGCAAAATTAGAATTAAATTTGCAGAAGGCACAACTTCAACTAAAACATTAGTTTTCTCCGCGCAATCCACACCGTCGAATTTTGAAAATGCGGATAGAGCGGCAGAATATTGCACACTTGAAGTGACACTAAACAAACTCGTTACTGCCAACAGCTTTGAAGTTTTCACCGATTCAAATTTGCAGAATTCAATTCAAGAAATGTTTGTTAACGTTCAAGGCAACAATGACTTATATTTAAAAGTCAACCACAATGGCGGAAACGCGAACAACAATGGCCTTGCGGAATCTACAATCACGCTTAGCGCAGTCAATAAAAACTCACTTTTGCCGGTTAACATTTTTGTTGGCAGCAATGGCGAAACGCTAAGCCAAATTGACCTAACAAACGCAACGCGCGTTACCACCTCCGAGCAGTTAGGCTACAACACCTATCGCATCATCCTTTCCAATGTGAGAAAGGACCAACAAGTGATTTTAAGTGTGCAAGCAAACGACACCACAACGGGCAATGTAATTCTCGATTATTCGATAAATCTAACTGGCGTTTATGTCGTTCGAAATGAAAATCGAAATAATTTTTATGTTAACCCAACTTCGGGGGATCTCACTAACGGCGCAATTAAGTTTGACGAAATAAATAATAGCCGCCCAGATTTGAAAGTGGAAAACTTTGCAATAAAGAGCGAGGTTACTGCCGAGTTTGTAGTTTCGGGCTATGCTGGAGATGCGGGCGATGCATCCCCAGACGCAGTTGCTAGCATAAAAGTTTCGGCAAACCACCTTTTCAATAACCACCCATTTTTGTCCCGCACGATGAGCATAACAACGCTAAATTCATATATGTTCAACCTTATGAGCAGAAGCCGCGGCAAGACGGCAGTTTTGGATTTGACTGTGGGCTATTATACTTTCGATCAAGCCACAAATTCGATTGTTAAATCCGAAACTCAAATGCGCCTCAATGTTGCAGTTGTTGAAACAATAAATTCAATAAGCTACGACAATTTGGAAAAAGCAAGGCTAAGCTATATTAATGACGAATTTGAACAAATCGCAACAACAAGTTTTAGATTTTTCACAAATTCAAATGTGACAGAAACGATAAGTTTTACAGGCACAAGCGATGATGTGGATGATGTTATTAAAAAAGAACATATTTCTCAACTTCAAATCAATTTCGAAGAGGACGAAAATATCTCGGTTGTTTTAAAATATAAAGACAATGAAATTGAATTAAAAAATGGCGACATTTTAAATATAAATGCGTTGTTAGGAAATGATGATTACCTCGACATTTTGTCCGATTATATTTATGTTAAATTAAATGGGCAACCAAATCGCGCGAACTTTGCAATAACTTTCACGGCAATCCAATTTGATGAGCTAACCAATGTTCAATCGGGCGCTATAAATTTGGTTATTGAAGAATATGTTCCCGTTAAAAACATAACGCTTGAAGGCGAAGAAATCGTGAACCGCGGAATTGACAGCAACTATATTTATCTATCATATTTGGATGTCGCTTTGGGTGGGGTGGACACAGCAAGTTTTGTGGCAACAGTTGAATATGAGGATAGGCAAACTCCAATTCCGGACAACATCTTAACTTACAACATCTATCCTGTTGAGCAAAATTATGACGGTAGCCCGGTTGTTGAAAATGGAGTTGTTAAACTTGGCGAAATCGACAATGATTTGTTTACCGTTTCAATTGGCGAAAATGGAAAGATAACTCTCACAACAATCCCAAGAGATAATGGCTATTTTTATGGCGGACTATTCAAGCTCATTATCTCGTCAAAGGATAGCAAGACAGGCGAAAATAGTTATTCCACAAATGCCGCAATCTATGTTCAAATTAGCGACGGCAGCATCAAAAACAAATATATTGTTAACGATGAAAACGACTTCATGGCAATAAACAACAATTTATCTGCCAACTATTGTTTGGGAAGCGACATCGATTTAACAAAACTCACAACATTCACTCCAATTGGCGCAACCACAAGCGATGGGGCAAACATCGTCACTCCGTTCACGGGCAGCCTTTCTGGCACAACGCAAAATATAAATAGCGACGGCCAAGTTATTTCATCAATTAGGCATAGCATTACTGTTAAATTGACAAACAATAGTTTTGCGGGCGAGAACTCAGGCTCAGACATAAATTACTACAACGCCATCTTTGCAAAATTGGGATTCAACGAGGCAGGATATAACGTTGAAAATGTCAACATAATTGTAAATTTCGACATTGAGTGCACCGAAAATAGCGCAAATTATTATATCGCCGCTTTAGCTGGCATAAATCAAGGCAGAATTCGAAATGTTGGCATCGAAGTTGAACGCGGGCAAAATAAAATCACGACCACAACTTCAAGCGCAAGCCTAAATTTCGGCATTGTTGCGGGCAAAAATGCGGGCACAAGCTCAATTATTGAACTCAGTGATTCGATAATCGCCGCGAACTTAATTTCGTTTGAATTGACCACAACTTCTAATGCAATTGGCGGAGTATCGGGCACGAACGAAGGTAAAATTTCGGGCGAATATCTTGGGAAAACGAGTTTAAACAGCCTTGTTTACTCAGCAATTGTAAATTATCAAATCACGGCAACCCTAACCGCCTCAGTTGGCGGCATCGCGGGCGAAAACTTTGGCACAATCAGCAATGTTTTGGTTGGCGGAAGAATTGTTGTTGCAAGCGCATTAGAGGTCGGCGGCATTGCTGGCACAAGCTCACAAGCCACAATTGAAACTTGCGCAGTGCTTGGCATGGAATTAACAAGCACAAGCGATGCAACTCTAGCGGGCATTGTGGCTTTTAGCCGCAGCACCACAATTAGAGACGTGCGATTCTTGTCCGCACAAATGAAATATAACAACAATGGTGTTGAATTTCCAACAGTGGGCAAAATTGAATCAGCTGGCACGGTTGCGGGCATTGTTGCAAATTCAAGCGGCGACACAATCACCCTTGCAACAGTTGAAAATTTCATAACCTCTTACAATGGCGGATTGTTCTACACTTTAAATAGTTCGAGCAAAGTTGCTGGCCTAATTGCAGAATCGAGCGGTACAACAATCAACAGCTCATTTATCTCGGCAAATATTGCTGGAAATGGTGCCACAATTATCACAACGGTGGACAAAGCAATCGCGACACAAGATGACGATGCAGCTAGCGACAATATATATTTTGTTGGTCAAATCGACAAGTTCGACACAGTTAAAAATAGCATCAAAGTGAACGATGCAGATAACGGCTACACAGTTGTCTATGACAGCGAAAATATATATGTTTATAAAGACACCTTTGAAACACCAAAATTCTATGACAAAGTCGACATTATGCTTGAGGAAGACATCTCGATGTGGGTGAATGAGGCGTCAGACTTGTTTGATTCGTCATGGTATTATTTCGATGCAAACAAAGAACCATATTCCCCAGAAAGTGAATTTGAAGTTACAGAGGGCAGTTGCTATATAGACAAAATGATGTGGGAAATGACGGCGCTTGACTTGTATTATTTTGACGATATAAGCGAACAATATAAACCTGTCGTGGACGAAGGCAATGTTGCGGCTCCAAGTTTAAAAATACAATATTATAAGCAAAATTCTGACCTTACAGACGAACTTTATATTAAGGACGGCAACGGCTATGTTTTGAACGCGGATGAAATTGATGTTAATAAAGAATATTTCATTGCGGGCGAATATTCAGACGATGCTTGGAAAGCGGAAGTTAAATCTTGGTTCAAAAAAGATATAGATTTTGCTTCTGACTCCATTTGGCGCTTTGAAAATTACAACGCAATCACAACAACCGACACATATTATTTGCCATATTTAATTAGCGATAACGAGCCAATTATGATTTTGCGCCCAACCGACATTGTGGCAGAATTCGATGCAGATTATGCCATAAAAACAAACTCGATTGTGGACACAAGCTTTGATGTGGGCGAATATGAAAATGTAACGGCAGTCACAATCGTGAATTACTTCAAACGCATAAATTCAAACGAATCTTCCATTCGCGAAAACACACATTATATTGTCTCCAACGATGACCACGAGGGCCTTGTTAATCTCTCGATTGTGCCAAACGGAGCGCAAGGCGGAACGAGATTTGAAATTGTTTCTGGCATCAATTATGCTTACATTATAAATAACGAGCAGATTGTGTTCACGGGAGTTAGCGGAACAAATCCGATTGTTGTTAAATGCACAAGCACATTTAACGAGGAAGTTGTTGAATATCTCGTGTTCTTCACCCAAAGCACACTCTCAAAATTGAATCTTTATAAGGCAAGCAACTTTGTGGACAACAATCCAAATTATGAATTGACAACTTTCATTGGCGAAAACAATTCTAAAATTGAAGTTAGCGCAGACAACATATTTAATGGCATAAACTTTGAAACAATTTTTGACACCGCAGATGAGGATTTGCGAAATGCTATAAATTTGGAAATAGAAAAATCTAGCGAAGATAGCAGCAATATAGTATCTTGCGCATGGGATAGCGAAAATAGAATTATAACAGTGTCTGTTGAAGACGAATTGAATGATGAAAGCTCACAAAATATTTCTTGCGATTTCACAATAAAGTTAACCCTCAATTTGCACGCATATTATGGCGAATATTTCGCCGAGGGCGACATCAAAGAATTGCAAACTCTTAATTTAACAATTATAGTAAAACGCACAGCAACAGATTTGCAAATTAATGGCAACGACCTTAATAGATATTCAACAGAAAGCACAATCAATTTTGAAGTTGAATTGAAAACTGGATTCGTTTCAGACGATCGCAAAACACATTATGACATCGGCGGAAAGGAAACGGACGAAGTTGGTGCGTTTGTTCCAGATGAAAAAGATAACAAAGACACAATTAGGATTAGAATAACTCCAGCTTCGGGCAGCGAAACTGTGCTCAACAACATCAAAACCCGTGCGGGCGTTGATAATTACATCGACCTATTTAACATTCGCGTTGATGTTGAGCCAATCTTTGAAAATCCTAGTGCGCCTGACACATCCAAAATATTAGGATATAAATATTCAGTTAGAATAAGTCTTAAAAATGACTTCAAATATAGATATATTGATGTGAGCGATGGCAAGGCGGAATTTTCAATCAACATTTCAGTTTCGGCATACAGCAATGAAGAAATTTCTAAGACCACAAAGGCAACTTTCTTTGCCGCTCCGCTCAATGTTGCACGAATTGAAAACTATTCTGCCACCAGCAAGTCGGCAGCAAGCCCAGTTTCGGACGCAATCAATAAGAGCACGCAAACTTCATCAATAATTTCGCCTTCTGGCTTTGGCGGAGTTATGGTGCTTTATCTTGAGCCAAGCTACGCAAATATAATCGACGCAAAACTCATAAGCTCAACTTTGCCAAGCGACAGCGACAACTATATTGAGTTTGAGCAGCTAGTTTATAACCAAAAAACTAGAACTTATGAAACAATTTTCCCTAAAAACGAAAAACTGACCGATGAGCATGGAATTAACTTAAATGCGGTGAGCTACAAGGACGAAAACGGGGATACACACTACGACGGAATAATTTATGTGCATACATATATGCATAAAAGTTTTTCAGGCATTGAAGAATCCCTCACCGTGACGCTAAAAGTTAACACAACCGATGTTAGCAACAGCGCTGAGCTTAAAGAATTCACCGCTTCAAAAACTTTGCTAACACAATTTGTTCCAGGAACAGAACTCAGCTTCGATGGCAAAAGTCAAGAAGGCAAAAACGAATATTTTGTTCAAACGGAAAGCTATAATAACCGCGTTAACTTGATTGTTGATGGCTATGGCTATTCAAACCCAACAAACAACTTTGAGTGGTATTTGAAAGAGAACGACAAATATAGTTTCAAAATTATTTATGACAACTCAAAGCTATCGGAAGAAAATAAAAGCCCAATTACAGACGATGCAAGTTACAACACCTATAAAGATAACATATATGTTCTAAAGCACGGGGCATATATAAAAGCAATAACCGAATATGACATTTCAACCTATACAGATTTCGCTAGAGCTTTAGAGAGCGCATCGGAGAATAAAGAATTTGAAGAATTAAAAAGTTATGTTATTGTTGAAGACCCAACGATAATCTATGAGAAAGCTGACCAAACAAAATTTTATGATATTAACGACTATGTTAGAATAAACATCGACTATGACAATGCAAGCCAAGTTTCAAAAAATCGCCACACCTTGCCAATGTATCTAAATGTTTATGCTAACATCCCAACAAGTTTCAAACTCACAACCTCAATGACACTATACACGGAAAATGAAACTTTCACAAGCGAGGATAATTCATATCTAATCTTCCACCCAGTGGACTATGTTGTGGAATCCGTATCGTTAAGCAATGTTGCAAATGGCAGGCTGGACACTGCAATCCGCCGCAACACATATCTCGATTTCAATTTCACAACACAAAATAGAAACATAAATTTGTCGAAACAAATCTTTGAGGATATGCTCGCTCAGGAAGATTTCGACATTTTGGAAGCGCTATATTATTACGATAACGATGGCACAACACCAATAACCTTTGCAAAAGAAGAAGAACATCCGGAATTTAAGGTTGGCAAAGGCCAACGCATGCAAAATGGCGAGGTTGAGGATGTTTATATCCTTGTTGGTGTTGCTGAATTCACAAGACAAGTCTATTTGGAAATTAGATATAGTTACGAATACAATCCAGCAACCGCAAAATATGAAATGAAATTTTACACCGGCACGGGCACAGGCTCTTTGATGGGCAACGAAGAAGAGGTTGGCGGAATTTATAACTTCGTTTTGAACATCATTAGTAGCACAACCGAAGCAACAGCTGAGCCAATCACAGACGAAGCGGATTTCATAGACAAAATGCAAAATGGCGCGGGCATAGACTTCATTTTGACAAGAGATTTAACCTTCGATAGCCTTGAGCCAATCGAAACAGAAATCCGAAGTCTTGACGGCAATAACTTCCGCATTCACATCAATAGTTTCAATGTGGACACCGAGCGAGAAAACTATGGCTTGTTTGCCGAAATCGGGCAGGACACAATCCTTAAAAATGTTGTGGTGGATTATGGCGGATTTAGTGCGCCTCTAATGCTCAATCTATCCAACGCAACTTCGTTCGTGTTTGGCGGACTTGCCGCTATCAACAACGGATTAATTTATAACTGCGATGTTATGAACTTCTCATCAAGCGAAGCGGTTATCAACATCTTGCTTAAAAACGACAGCAACTCATCGATTGTGTTTGGTGGATTAGTTGGTCAAAACAGCGGAATCATCACCAACTCACGAGTTGGCAAGCAAGAGTTTAAGAAAATTCAAATCTTGTCCGACAACACGGAAGAAATAAAAACGGATTTCCCTTTTGATGTTCTAACATTTGTTTTGGGCAACACGCAAAATCAAAACGGATTCACCGCAATCGCGGGCGGATTTGTTGGCGAAAATACGGGCATAATTTCAAGCTCATATTTTGCCAACGCAAATTTGGTGAACTACTCAACCGCAGTTGGCTCATCAATTGAACAAGGCTCGCAAACAGCAGGCTTTGTTGCAAACAATAGCGGAACAATAAACTTCAGCTTTGTTAAAGCAAAAGATAGCACAATAAATTCCGTCCGACCAAATGCCACAGGCGCAAGAATCGAGGCGGCAACAAACGGAAATGTGGCTGGCTTTGCTTATGTCAACTCGGGCACAATTTCGAACGCTTTTGCAAACACCGAACTTAGAACAAACAACGCATATCTAGCAGGCTTTGCATACTCAAACTCGGGAACAATCAAAGAATCCTATGCAGCATGCACGCTTAACGACATCGCAGGCAATGGCGTTACCGACCAACCATTTATTGGAATCAATGATGTGCTTACATCGCTTCAAACGGGAACGCTTGAAAACGCATTCTATTACACCACATCTTCAGATGAAATCGACAACCGCTCAACAGCCATCGCGCTAAATGCGGAAAACTTCTCAAATTCTAAAAATTTAACAGGCTTTGTGTTTGCCTTAAATAACACAATTGCCGAAAGGCAACAAGGCGTTTGGACTTATTACACGAACGCAAACGAGCCTCGCATTTTGCCAGAACTCGTCAGCGCAAACCAAATTGCCTATTCATATCGTTATGAGGATCTAGACGACAATCAAACCGAGCATAACTATTTCAATGCTCCATCTTTCGCGCCGGGCAGTGTCAACAATCCTTATATTATTCGCGATGTGGATGAATATAACGAAGTCATGACAAACAACAACAAAACTCGCTCTATGTACGGCTATGTTAGATTTATAAATAACATCGAATTTGAAGTTAATGCAGTCAATGAAGATATAATCTCAACTCGCCAAAACTTCACTCTTGGCGATGCACTAGGCAACAACATAACAAGCATTGAAGGCAACGGCATGACAATAAGCGGAATTTCGCTCACCGCAGCAGTCACTCCATACAACGAAATTGGCTTGTTTGCAACGATTGAAAATGCTTATATCAAAAACTTGACCTTGCAATTTAGAAATATCTCGCTAGGCAGCGAGTCCAACACCGGGCGTATTCCTTATAGCGGCGGCTTGGCAGGAAAGATAAACAATTCTGCCATAGTAAACATCAACTTGGAAGCCGATTCAAGCACAGTCATCTCGGGCTATAACTTTGTTGGTGGTGTTGCCGGCATGATAACGGGCAACAGCATAATTTATGGCGTAAATTCAAATCTTTCCGTTTCCGCTGTTCAAAGAGAAAATCACAACTACTATAGCGAAACTCAATTCAACTTGATGAAATCTCGCGGCACACTAAATTACACTGGCAACTATCAAACATATCTAATTGGCGAAACTAATCCAAGCGGAAATCAATATCGCGGGCTTTCGTTTGCCGGCGGCATTGCGGGCGTAATCGACACGAATTTGCGCTCGGGCGAACAATATAACTTATCATATATCAATGTCGAAAATGCAAGCAGCATATCGGCAAGTTACGCAGGCGGCATTGCGGGTTATGCCGGCGCGGGCACAAGCGCAATCAAACTTAACTACATCGTTGGCGGCAGCAACAAGATAACGGGAAGATATGCATCGGGCGGCTTGTTCGGCTTCTCGGCTGGAAAGATGATTGCTTCTCAAGTTAGCGCGCTAGAAGGCGAAAAAGTTAATGATGAATACACAAATCAATATAGATATGACACCAATTTTGGTGAGTATATCATAAATCTTGATGACCCAGAAACCGAAATGAACGGAGAATATGGCAACTTAAGTTTGCTTTCTGGCGATAATTTCGTTGGCGGCTTGGTGGGAATTGGCGTTGGAGCCACGATTTCGGATAGCTACACCAAAGCAAGCATAGGCTCGGGCAGAGTGATTGGCGGTGCGGTTGGCTTGGCAGTTTCAAGCAACTTAAATTTTGTTTACGCAGTGCCATTTGTTGACCCAACAAACGCAACAAAAGTGGGCGGCCTATTTGGCGATGTGGCTTGCAATGAAGTCGCAAGCGTGCCAGAATATAGCGAACAACTTGGGTTAGCGGCAATCCTTGACAAGAACAAGGCAAACGACATTTCGTTTACTTTCTCAACCTTGCTTTTAGACAAGAGCAAACTAGATAGCACTTCCGCTATAATCGACTTTTTGTGCCCAACAACTGCCACTAACGCAATTGCAAGCAGCGGCACAACGGGCTCTTTCTCGCACGTGTTCACGGGCAGCGCAAATTATGGCGAAAAAGTTAAAAATATTTACGCATCAAACAACAAAATTGTGGATAAACCTTTGTCTAGGCTATACAACACATCGAGTGCAGCTGTTCAAGCCGAAACCTTCAATGAAGTGTTCGCAGGATATAGCGAAGAGTTCTGGTTGCTTGATGAGGCTAGATATTTCCCAATTTTGGTGTCCAAACCAGCACTAAACTATAACATAATCGATTATTGGGACGACTTCTATGACCTTAAAGCGCACCCAGACCAAAACTATCGCATAACAGAAGATATCGATATGTCCGAATGGATAAGGCGAAATCCTTCCAACTGGATTATTGACGTTGACTTCACGGGCGTTTTGATTGGCAGAAAAGAGGACGGCAGTGCGCCAAAACTTTCTGGACTTTATATCAACACAAATGCTGACGACACAGCCGGATTCTTTAAATCAACAAGCGGAGCCTCGATTAGCAACATCATATTCGAATGGAATGCAAATGCAATAAGCCACTATTCATCGACCGCATCGGGCAGAAATCTAGGAATAATTGGCTTAGTTAGCGCGAGCGACACAAATTCGCTATTTAGAAATGTAATTGTCCGCACTCCACTTGACCAAGACACAAAGCAATCAAAAAGCTTTATCGACCCAATCAACATCACAACCATAGCAGGCTTTGGCGGAATCGTGGGCTCGGGAGCGGGCAGCGACATAAGAAGCTGCACTTTCTCTGGCAGTTTAGATAATGTCACATTGGCAAATGGCGAAACATATATTGGCGGAATTGTTGCAAAAGCGAGCGCCTACAACAATCGAGATTTAGGCGGAGAGCCAAATTCTCAAATCTCCACAATAATTTCGGGCTCAAATGTTGGCGAATCCTATGTTACCTCAATAGACGCAGAATCCACAAACTTTAACTTAAGGGCAAGCAGCGGAACAAAACTCTATTTTGGCGGCATCGCGGGCAGAACGCAAGAAACTTCGCTTTCGAGCAACACGATTGGCTTAAACAGAAACAATGTTCTAAATTTAAATCTCAATCTTGAATCATCAAGTGCCGAAATTGACATCGGCGGCGTTGTTGGCTATGCGGAAAATAGTACAATTTCGAACACTGTGGCGCTATCCAACTTCACTGTTAGCGGAAATCAAAACACAACTTCGGGTTCGGCCGATGGCGCATTGAACATCGCGGGATTAATTGGACTTTATAATTCTAATAATGGCGACGCGGTGGATTCAAACAGTGTCCGAACAAACATAAATTTTGACAATGCAAATTTAATAAGAACACATCTTTCAACCGGCGTTGCTATTGCTAAAAGTAACATAACCCTAGCTAAAAATGTATTTAGCGGAGATATTGACACAACAAATGCGACAATAGCAAACATATATGCAGCGGGCATTTTGGCAATTTCGGACAACACAAGCAACAAAATTGAAATCAGCGAAACAATGACCGCCACCGACCTCACTGTTGGCGATAGCACAACACAAAGTTTGTATGTAGGCGGATTTATTGGCGAAATTGTTACAACCAGCACAACAAATGGACTTGTTATTTCCAATTCTGTTTCCACGGGCAGAATAATTCCATCATGTGAAATTTTGCCAAACGAAACCACAACACAAACACTAATTCGAATTCCAATCTATGTTGGTGGATTAATTGGCAGTGCGGCAACAATTCAAGAAATAAGCAACACCATTTCCACAACCAGCATAATAGCGAACAATTTGCCAACAAACATCTATGCGGGAATGAACAGCAATGACACGAAAGGCACATACATTTCTGCCTTGTTTGGCAAGGTGAACAACTATGAGAATATTGACCGTGTTTACTATTCGTCCGACTATGCTCTCTTCCCAGAGAGTGTGGCGGCGGCAATCAACCTTCCAGCTAACGGGCTATTTAGCAATGTGGATAGTTTGTTTGGCGAAAGCATCCTTTGGCAGAATTCAAGGCCAATGGCGTCAAGCCGGGTTGGAGTGGGCTTC
>CANQHS010000005.1 GCA_947623795.1 uncultured Clostridia bacterium
CTGTCACAATCCGCTTCCTTGATCCACCACTTCATGAGTTCGTTCCAACTGCGGAAGAGGATATCAAAGCCCTTGCGAACACACAAGGCAAAACTGTTGCTCAAATTAAGCAATTGATAAGCGATTTGCATGAATTTAACCCAATGATGGGGCACAGAGGTTGTCGCTTGGCAGTAACTTACCCAGAAATTGCCGTCATGCAAACCAAAGCTGTCATTAAAGCCGCAATAAATGTCCAAAATAAGCACAAAGATTGGAAAGTTGTTCCTGAAATTATGATTCCGCTCGTTGGCGACATAAAAGAATTGAAATTCGTGAAAGACGTGGTCGTTAAAACTGCGGACGAAGTCATTAAAAATGCAAAATCCAGCCTTAAATATGAAGTCGGCACGATGATCGAAATTCCGCGTGCCGCTCTAACTGCAGACGAAATTGCAAAAGAAGCAGATTTCTTCTGTTTCGGCACAAACGACCTAACTCAAATGACCTTTGGATTCAGCCGTGACGATGCAGGCAAATTCTTGCCTTCATATTATGCAAACAAAATTTATGAGAGCGATCCATTTGCAAGATTGGACACAACCGGCGTTGGAAAACTTATGGATATGGCAATTAAACTTGGAAAATCCACCAACAAAACCTTGCACGCTGGCATTTGTGGCGAACATGGTGGCGATCCTTCTAGCATCGAATTTTGCCACAACATCGGGCTAGATTATGTGAGCTGCAGTCCTTTCCGCGTTCCAATCGCCCGCCTTGCCGCCGCTCAAGCTAATATCAAAAATCGCAAATAATAAAATAATATTAAAAAATATAACATCGCAAAAAGGGCTTTTGCCCTTTTTGTTTTTTAAAATCTTTTTATTTTTTTGTTAATTTAATAAAAAATATTAAAAACAGAACTCATTTTCCATACTTTTTGATTTTTTTTGAATAAACATCAAAAATATTTGACAAATTTATTTTAGTTATATAAAATAAATGTACAAGGGGTAATAGGATGGAATTATGTCAGCAAAAAAAATTACAAAACAAGATATAAATTTTTTAAAAGAACATGCACAAAACCAAAATTGGAAAGTTGATGACATAAAAAAGGTTTTCGATTTAATCAATAACCCAGCAAACGCAACAGAAATCATCAAAGAATTGTCCGGCCCTGAAATCTCAAATTTGGTAGATTGGGTGCATCCCCCAATATATGACACTTGGTCAACCCAGCAAAAAATTGCGTTGGTTAAAAAAGATATTTCTTTCTTTAGCAGTCTTCCATATTTATCATCCAGCAAAACAATGAATAATCAAGAATTGCTAAAAGAATGTTTGAAAGAGTTTAACAAAAAGGTTTCGCCGATGCAAAGGAAAGATGAATATTATTTCCATTTTAAATCGGTGTTTCGCGGCATAATATTTAATCAAGAAAATTTGGAAACTTTTATTAAATCATTCCCTGACAAATCTCCATTTATTTTTGAAGAGTATCCGTTCAACGAAATCAAAAATTGGCGAGAATTAATTAAATCCAACCCACATTTAGCTCTTGAAAACAGAATGTTAGAGGCTATGGACGAGGTTAACTTTTTCAGCAAAGGCGATTTGCAAAAATTCACAGAAAAATATGACGATTTGTTGAAAAACAAAACTTTCTATAATCATTTTATTGGTAAGGCTAATACTGAAATTAAATTAAAAATATTAAATGAAAGAACTCAGGCCAAAAATGAAATGTTTCTTGCAGATAGCTATGGTAATCATAAAGAGGCAGATAGAATAGAAGACGAATCCGAAGAAAGAATAGGTCAAATCGAAGATTCTTTACGTTATATTACAGCAACTTTCGGCCCATACAAAACATACATTATGGAACAAGAATTGGCAAATCAACAAAAGGCCGGCAGCGGTATAACAGCGTAGGTGAGTTATGAAATTAAGTAAATTAGAACAATTGATTGATAAAACTTTTAATGAATTGCTGGTTCCGCCCAAAACAAAATCGGAATTGATAGAATACATCAATAATAGACTTGAACAACTTAAAGTAAAATAAAAGGGGCAGAAATGCTCTTTTTTGTTATTTTAATTTTTGTAGGAATTTTTAAATTTATATTGTATTAAGTTATTAAATAAGTTTTTGCAACAGATTTGGAGTTTACAAATGAGTGGTGTACCTAGCGAATTTATTGATTTAGTACGCTCAAAAAACGACATTGTTGATGTCGCAAGCAAATATATGACACTTAACCGCCGTGGCGGTAGTTTTTGGGCGTGTTGTCCTTTTCATAATGAAAAAACTCCATCTTTTTCCATCAAACCGGACGGGCAATTTTATAAATGCTTCGGTTGTGGCGAAAGTGGGAATGTTATAACTCTTGTTATGAAGCTAGAAAACGTGGATTTTTTGACCGCACTAGAGATGCTTGCCAAAAACGCTGGGCTTGAAATGCCAACAAGTGAAGAGGGCGAGGAAATGCGCCGCAAAAAGCACGAGCGCGATAGGATGTATCAAATTCTAAAGTTGACAAGCGAATTTTATTTCAACAATTTGAAAAACAATCCAAACACTCCTCAAGCAAAATATTTGTTAGGTCGTGGCATTAATGATGAAATGATAAATAAATTTCAAATTGGTGCTTCACTAAATTTCGATGACTTGCCAAAGTTCCTTTTAAAACAAGGATTTAAAGTTGAAGAAATCGTTGCTGCTGGTGTGGTTGGCAAGGGGGATTACGGGCTTTACGATTTTTATGGCGGAAGATTGATGTTCCCAATTTTCAATGGCTTTGGAGATGTTGTCGCATTCTCTGGGAGAAGTGTTGAAGCAAGTCCCGAGCATACAAAATATAAAAACACGCCACAAACTCTCATATTTAATAAAAGTGAAATCTTGTTTGGCTACAATTTCCTTCGTGACTTAAAACGCCAACATATGCTCGACACGGTGGTTATTGTTGAGGGGCATATCGATGTAATAATGTGCCATCAAGCCGGAATAACAAACACCATTGGCTGTATGGGTACTGCATTAACTACACTCCATGCACGAAAACTAAAACAACTTGTTGACGATGTCATTTTATGCCTTGATGGCGACAGCGCTGGGAACAACGCGACTTATAAAGCGATTGATACACTAAAAGAAGTTGGCCTAAATGTTCGCGTTGTTAGGCTCAGTGGAGCAAAAGACCCAGATGAATATATAAAGAAGTTTGGAAAGGAAAAATTCCTTGAATATTTAGCGACTGCGACCGATTGTGTGGATTTTGTTTTAAAAGACAGTGCAAAAAAATATGATTTTACATCCAATGCGGACAAAAATAACTATATTCAAGAAGCATTAAATTACATATCCAAATTTTCCACTCCAGCAGAGCAAGAGATATATTTGAGTCTTGTTCAAAAGATGGTTAAAATTCCAATTGATGCATTAAGAAAGAGTTTAGTGGTTAGCGAAAAACCTATTGTCAAACAAGAAGAAGTCGTTTTAAGCGACACGGAAAAAAACAAGTATCTTTTAGAAAGCAAGATCATGATTTTGGCGGCATTGCTTTATAAAAAAATAAAAAATGTTGATGAAATTGCAGGAATTTTTAATTCTGACGATGAATTAAGTGAATTGTACAAGTTTTTATTGGAAAAAATAACCAATAATAAGGATTATAATGTTTCCACCTTATTTGATAACTTCACAATAACCTCATCAAGCTTAATAGACAAAGTTATAAACTATAATTTTCCGCAAGATGAGGTGCTAACCGTTATGTTGCATGACGCAATAAAGCGATTAAAAATTTATGAGTTGGAAAACGAAAAACAGCAACTTACAAAGCAGATGCTCAATGCGGGAACGGACGATGAGCGATATGAGTGTTTAAATAAAATAAAGGAAATAACAGATAAAATCATTAAGGAGAAAATGTGATAAAAATTGACACATCGGACACACTTTATAAATTTTTAAAAGCGGTGGGCAGTGAGGATATCGAAAAAGATTATCTTGAATTTGCTTCAAATGGTCGCCATTCACTAAAAGATATAAGGCTATATTTAAAAAGCAAATTTGAGCCTAGCCAAGTGAACGATATTGACGAAATTGAACTTGAAAAAATTTTGGATTATTACACGGACATTAAAAAAATAAAACATATTTCAAAAAAAGAACTAAAAAATTTGATTGAAATGTATGTTGACACACAAGACGACAACATAAAAGAAATCATAATAAATTCGCGGCTTAAAGATGTGCTGTTTATGTGTTTAAATTATGCAACACTACATAAAAATGTTGATATTTCCGATTTAGTTCAAGTGGCAAACATTGGCATTATTAATGCTTTAAATCACTATAACAAAAATGGCAAAATCGATTTTAATGACTATATTTTATATTGGACAAGATATGAAATTATAAAGGAATTTGAGGAGAAAGTTTAAATGGAAAATTTGGATGAAATAAAAGAAAAATTAGTTCAACAACTAAAAGAGAATCACCAAAAAACTATTTCAGAAGATAGTTTGGTTGGCAAACTCGCTAACAAATATGGCGATTTGGACTTGAACGAAATTGAAGATATCAAAAAATATCTAACTCATCATGGCATAACTGTGACAGATAGTGTGCCAGATATGTCAATCGATGATAAAGAATTTGAAGACATCATTAGTCAAATAAATGTCAATGACCCAGTTAAAATGTATCTAAAAGAGATTGGCAACATCCCGCTTCTTTCCGCAGAAGAAGAACGCGAATTGAGCCGCCAACTTATTGAAGAACACAGCGAATATGCTCGAAACAAATTGTGCGAATCTAACCTAAGATTAGTTGTGAGCATTGCAAAACGCTATCAAAACAAACTTCCATTTTTGGATTTAATCCAAGAGGGCAATCTTGGTCTTATGAAGGCTGTTGAAAAGTTTGACTATACAAAAGGCTATAAATTTTCAACCTATGGCACATGGTGGATAAGGCAGAGCATAACGCGTGCAATATCTGACCAAGCAAGATTGATGCGTGTTCCTGTACATATGGTGGAAACAATTTTAAAGCACAATAAAGCCGTGCGTGATTTGTTGCAAGAGTTGGGCAGAGATCCAACTGTTGAGGAAATTGCTGAACGTCTTGGCACAACTGTCAACAAAGTCATCGAAGTGCAACGCATTTCACAAGACCCAATTTCGCTTGAAAGCAAAATGGGGCATGAGGAAGACAGCAAAATTGGGGATTTAATTCCGGACGAAACTGCGCTTTCTCCGCAAGAATTCACTCAACAAAACATGTTAAAGAAACAACTTATGAGCGTGTTGGAATCACTCACTCCAAGAGAGCAAAAAGTTATTCGCTTAAGATATGGCTTGGACGATTCTCACCCAAGAACTTTAGAAGAAGTGGGCAGAGAATTTTCTGTAACGCGTGAACGCATTCGCCAAATTGAAGCCAAGGCTCTCCGCAAATTAAGACATCCAAGCAAGCTTAAAAAATTGCGTGATGAAATCGGAGATGAAGATCCAAACAGAGATAAAAGGTAGGACATAATGAAAACAATATTAGAAATACAAAAATTGGATAGACAAATTAAGCTTTTGAATAGGGAAGTTGATAAGTGCCCGGCAAGCATTGACTTTAAAAAATATAAACAATTTTTAGTCGAGGGCAGGACTCGTTTTGAACAACTAGAAGCACAAGCCAATGAAATCATAAAAAATTACAATCAATCAACAAATCGATACACAAAATATAAGGGCAACAGCGAAATTATGCGAAAACGCAACACAAAAGATATCGACCTTGACAATATAACAAATTTAATTTCGGACACTAATGAATTGCTTGGCGATTTAACGGAAGAAAATAGACGAGTTGAGGACCTTGTTAGAAAATCGGAAGAGATTGTTAGAAAAAGTGCTGAATTAAGCAATAAACTAACTGAAGCAAAGAAACGCTCGGGCGCAATCAAAGCAAAAATTGAAGAA
Source organism: uncultured Clostridia bacterium (assembly GCA_947623795.1). Classification (GTDB taxonomy): domain Bacteria; phylum Bacillota; class Clostridia; order Christensenellales; family UBA1242; genus Onthoplasma. The sequence goes on from CANQHS010000005.1 coordinate 5,968, forward strand.
AAGAAGCAAGAAGTTGCTCCAAAAATTGCAGAAATTGAGAAAAAAATCAAATCCTTAGAGCCAAAAATTGTGGATAAAGACAAATATGAAAAATATAAAGAGATGAAACAAAAAGGCATTTTCCCTGTATATGTAAATTTGGAAGATAACTTTTGTGGCGGCTGTAAGGTTGAACTTAACTTGAACTTTATTGAAAAATTAAGAACAAAAAAGATGTTGCCATGCGAACATTGTGGCAGAATTATTATGTTAGACAAGTAGTAATTTAAAAAAACTTTTCATATAATAAATATGAAAAGTGGAAGCAAATGGTCCACTGTGGTGGACTATTTTTTAATTTTGAGTGCAATAATTGGCGTGGGTTTTGCGTCTGGCAAAGAGATTTATGTGTTCTTTTATAGCTTTGAAGGTGCATCAATTTTAGGCCTTATTTCGTTTGCACTTTTATATTTATATTTGTTTTTTATCATTGATTATATTAAGCATAAATTATCTTTAAATAGTTATAACGAATTTAACACACTTTTATTTGGAAAATTTTGCAAAATAACAAATATAGTTATGCTCGTAAATTTCACGATAACAAGCGCAGGCATGCTTGCGGGGGCGGACTATTTGTTTGAAACATTTTTTAATATTGGGCACAAAATTCCATCAACAATTTTAAGTTTAATTTTGCTATTTTTATTGTTGGGTGGCATTGAAAAAATTAAAATAGTCTCTAATGTTATAATCCCAATTATGATTGCCACAATAATTATCAATTCGCTTGTCAACATCACACCACAAAATGTAAATTTGACAATCACAACACAAAATGGATTTATGGCAGTTTATTATGGATTGCTATTTGGCGTTAACAATTTTGTTGCGGCTCTTCCTGTATTTTTTCAAACGAATTTAAATAAAAAATCAAAAATATTTGTAATTTTAAGCATTTGTTTAATAATTTTATTAAATATTTTGGTGTTATCCTCAAATAAATTTTCAACCGATATGCCAATGTTTGAAGTAAGCAAAAATGTTTCTAGTTCATTTTATTACATTTATTTTGGAACATTAATTTTAGCACTCTTTTCAACCCTCATGATTTGTGCAAATAATACGCAAGATATTTTGTTTAAGGACAAACGCTCAATTTTCACTTCACTCGTTGTTGTAATTTTAAACTTGATTATTTCACAAGTAGGATATGCGTTCATTGTCCAATATCTCTATGTTCTGTCGGGCATAATAAGTGCCATTTATATAATTGTGATGATAATCTTAATTTTAATAAAACTTATAACATACAAACATAAAAAAACAACCAACAATAACGATGATTAAATTATATAAAAATTATGCGCTAAAGCATTTATCGTAGAATTTTAAATTTTCATTTACTTTTTTAACATAATTTTTTGTTTCTTCAAATGGAATGTTGTTTAAACTTATTCCGTCAATTGAAAAATTTTTGTCGCCAAGCCAAACTCTAACTCGCGTTTCACCCGCGTTATAAGAGGCAAGAGCGGTATTTATGTTTTGGAATTTTTTTATCAAATAATTTAAATATAAACATCCAAATTTTATATTCGTTTTTTCGTCAAACAAATTCACATTTTCATCGCTCAATTTATAATGCTCAATTAAATATTTAACTGTGTCATCTTTCAATTGCATTAAGCCAATTGCGTTTTTATTTGAAACTGCGTTTTTATTAAATCCGCTTTCCACATTGATGACACTTGCAACAAGTGCAGGCGATAAATCGAGAGCTAATGCGTTTTCGATTATTATATCGCCATATTTTAGTGGGTGAGTTACGCTCATATATGTTTTGTATGCGGCAAAAAACAGCGTAAAAGAAAACAAAATCAAAACAAAACACGCCCATTTTTTCATATTTATATTATGCGTTAAAAATTCAATAAAACACATTAATATGTGTAATCTTTTGCTAGGCTTATAACATTGTCGCCATATTTTTCTTTCAATTTATCTATTGTGGTGCATAGATTTTCATTTTTAATGTTTAAAAACAAATTCATCTGTTCTTTATCTTGTTTTGTAATTAAATTAGTGGTGGAAATTCTAATGGCTCGCACTGGGGCAAACTTGTCGCCCGCGAGCAGCGAAAAAAGTTTGAAAGCCAAATCAAAAATCTCTTGTTCACTGCTAAAATAATAGTTTACACTTGTTTGGCAAGATTGATATGTGAAATCTGCATATTTGATTGATAAATGAACCGTTTTTGCTAAAAAACAATGCGCACGAAGGCGATGAGAAATTTTAATTGCCAAATCGTGCAAGAAATCTTTTATTTCATCAATCGTGGTCATGTCGTGAACCGCGGTCGCTCCGTTGCCTACGCTTTTTGTATCCTCATCTCGCGGCACAATAAGTTTGTCATCATCAATTCCACTAACCGCATTGTGCAGAGCAACACCCACTATGCCAAAATGATGTTTTAATAGGGCGGGGTCGAGCAGATATAAATCGTAAAGGCTATACACATTAATCATGTGCAGTTTTTGCGCTGTGTGCTTGCCAATCATAATCATATCTTCGATTTTCAACCTCTTTATTGTGTCAATATAGTTGCTTTCATTTATCTCAGTGAGGCCAAGCGGCTTTTTCATGTCACTGCCAAGTTTTGCAAGTGTTTTCCCCCACGAAATGCCAATTGAAACAGTAAGCCCTAATTTCGCTAAAATCTCATTTTGAATGCGCTTTGCAAGTTCAACTGGAGTGGAATTAAAAAATTTCAAACTGTCCGTCACATCAAGCCAGCACTCGTCAATCCCAAAAGGCTCAATAAGGTCGGTGTATTGATAATAAATCTCGTGCGCTTTTTCGCTAATTTCTTGATATTTTTCAAACTTTGGTGCAACAGTAATTAGGCTGGGGCATTTTTGCTTCGCTTCCCAAATGGCTTCTCCCGTTTTAACTCCAAACGCTTTTGCCAAATAGTTTTTAGCAAGAATAATCCCAGTTCGCTTGTTAGGATCTCCCGCCACTGCCACCGCATAATTTTTAAGGCTCGGATTCAACAAACACTCAACAGATGCATAAAAATTGTTCATATCTATATGGAAAATTACTCGTTTTTTACCCATTTAACACCTCTTTATGCTCGTATTATAGTACATATGTTCGATAAAGTCAACAATTTTCGAACATTTGTTCGATAAATTCCCAAATTAAAAAATGACTATTGACAGTTTGAAAAATGTGTGATAAAATAACAATATAAGGAGACAAAAATGACATTAACTGAGGATGAAGCACTTGTTATTGCATATAATGTGCTAAAAAAATTAAGAAAATATGAATATGAATTTAAAGAATATAACCAAGATGGCTATAGCTATGTTTTGATTTTTACATATAATCAATATGGCGAAGAAAAACATGTGAAATTCTATTTTGGGGATGAAAAGAGCGTTGTTACTGAGGGCGGTGCTGAAATAGATCTTACATCTTTTGTAGAAAAATTATTGCCAAGCGTAAGAAATGTCGATTTACAATAGAGATTTAATCTCTATTTTTTATTGCATATTTTGCGATTTTATGATAAAATAAAACTATGAGATTTATAAATGCAAAATTTGTTAAGAGTGCCAGCAAAAAAGCGGAATTTATTGTGGACGAGTTGCCACAAGTTTCAATTGTAGGGCGCAGCAATGTTGGCAAATCTAGTTTAATTAATATGCTGACCAACATAAAAAATTTGGCAAAAACAAGTTCCACTCCGGGCAGAACGCGCTTGGTCAACTATTTCAACATAAACAATCAGTTCTATTTGGTGGATTTGCCCGGATATGGCTTTAACAAGGCGGGCAAAAACACAGCAAGTGCGTGGGATAGCATTATGAATGATTATTTTTTAGGCAATGATAAACTAAAACTTGTGTTGCTTTTGCTTGATTGCCGCCACAAGCCAAGCGAACTAGATAAGCAAATGGCAGATTATTTAATGACAAATGAAATTCCATTTATAATTGTGCTAACCAAAACGGATAAAATCAGCCGCAGTGAACTTAATTTAAACAAATCAAAAATTGCAAAATTGTTGCGATTTAATTCAGATTTAATTGTCGCATCCAGTGCCTTAAAAAAGCAAGGCAGTGAAAATCTAAGCATAATAATCGAAGAATATATTGGCAAAAGGTAGAGATGTTTCGATTTCGCTAAAGCTTCACTCAACATGACATACAAAAAAAGCCAGCAACGCTGGCAATTTTTTAACGAGTGTTTGTGGATTGTGGGCTGACCGCGGTTGGATATAATGGCAAGTCGAACACGCCTGGGCAAACGCCTTCATTTTGATATGGAGTGCAAGGCGGAATTGGACAATAGCCATAGCTAGGCACAAGCACATCAACCACTGCGACAACCTTTAGGATTGTTGTTACGCAAGCGCTAATTGTGAATCCGTTTGTGGTGGTGTTAAACGCACCCGCACTAACAACTGCACTGCCAAAAGCAACAACTTCAATTGGAGTTAGAGATGGCTGTGGCACATAAAGGATAACATCTTGATTTAAACTTATTGTTCCGGTTGCTGTGCCCGGCACATTGTTTGCATCGGTGTATGTAACAGTTACAGGAATGTTGATTGTTGCTTGCACACGAGAAAAGTTTGGCCTGTCATCAAATCTTGTAATAACAAGGTTAGATACAGTCGCCGTTCCACCTAACGAATTTCCACTAATAAATGTTAATGGATAGGTTGGGTTGGCAGGATTTTGATTTGTGAGTGTCAAGCTATAGTCTTCAATTTGAGATTGATTCATGCACGCGTCAAAAACCTTTGTTGTCTGTATGCAAATTCTTTCACATAGTCCATTTGTTACATTGTTTGTTTGCCCGGGGAAAATTCCAGGTCTAGCATCAGTGTAAAATGACATTTTTTATAAACCTCCTATGATACTAATATAATATTCTTTATTTTCATTTTGTGTGAATAAGGGTGTTTTAAGCGTCGTCAATTAATTGACAAATTCAAAATTTTATGCTAAACTCAACAAAATGATACATTTCTATATAATTTTATTTGGAATAGTGCTGACAACTATATTAAGTACCACGCTTGGTGTTAATGTTTTGCATTTTTCGCTGGGCGAAGTGATGCGATGCGTGCTTATTTCGTTTGCTGTGTTGTTTGTCGTTAATTTAATATGTGCGATTTTGGTTAGGCTTTTGCTTCCTAAAAAACTTGCTAATCCTTTTTCAAAATTCTTTAAAGTGCATAATTGGGAACGCAAATTTTATGAAAAACTCGGCGTTCGTGCTTGGAAAGACAGAATTGCCGAAGCTGGCAAAATCTTTGCAAAATTTGACAAAAGCAAAATAAGCAACATGAACGATGGTGAATATTTATATAAATTTATGCAAGAAACTATCTATGGCGAATTGATTCATTGGTTCAGTTTTGTGTTGGGCTTTGTTGTGTTCTTTGTGAACAAACAAATGTGGCATATTGTTGGGCTGCCGATGTTTATAATTAACACACTAGTCAACATTTTGCCATATATCGTCCAGCGATATAATAGGCCAAGATTGATGGCAGCATATATGCGTTTGCAACGCAATAATGGATAATATGAAAATTTTTTCAATAAGTGACCTTCATCTCGACATTAACAACACAAAGCCGATGGATATATTCGGCCCGGTTTGGCATGGCCATTTGGATAAAATAACTGCCGATTGGAAAAGCAAAGTTTCGGAAGATGACATTGTTATTTTGGCGGGCGACTATTCTTGGGCAATGAAACTTGAAGATGTTGTGCCAGATTTTGAATTGTTGAACAATTTGCCCGGCACAAAAATTTTAATAAGAGGCAATCACGATTTTTGGTGGAGTAGCATTGCCCGTGTGCGTGAAAAATTGCCGCAAAAAACATTTGCACTTCAAAATGATGCAATAAAGATTGGAGAATATATTTTTTGCGGAAATCGTGGGTGGCTTATTCCACAAGGCAAATATGACACGGAAGAAAATAGAAAATTATATGCCCGCGAAGTGATAAGGCTCGAATTGTCGCTTAAAGCCGCAAAAAAATTGCAAACAAACAACGAAAAAATCATTTTCATAACACATTATCCGCCATTTAACAACAAAATTGAGCCAAGCGAATATACTCGCTTACTAGAAGAATATGGAGTTTATAAGGTTGTTTTTGCTCATTTGCATGGCTACATCAATCCAAAAATGTATTATAACGAACTAAACGGGATTGCATACTACTTGACAAGTTGCGACGCCCTTAAAAACACCCTAGTTCAAATTGACTAAAGGAACAAAATGGAATTTAAACATATTTCAGTTTTAAAGGAAGAAAGCGTTTCGGGGCTTAATATTCGTCCCGATGGTGTTTATGTGGACTGCACAACGGGCGGTGGCGGACATTCGCTTGAAATTGCAAAGAAGTTAACAAGCGGAAAACTTATTTGCATAGATAAGGACACAGACGCATTAAAAAAAGCAAAACAAGTGCTTAAAGATTATAGCAAAAATATAATTTTCGTTAATGATAATTTTGTAAATATCGATAATATTTTAAATAATCTTAATATTGACGCGGTAGATGGCATTTTGGCAGACCTTGGCGTTTCTAGCTATCAACTTGACGAAGGTTCTCGCGGATTCAGTTTTAAACAAAATTTTAGGCTAGATATGCGCATGGACAAAAGCCAAAAGTTGGATGCTGAATATGTTGTCAACAATTATAGCGAAGAAGATTTAGCAAAATTAATGTATCTTTATGGGGAAGAGAAAAACGCTCGCCAAATTGCACGGAAAATTGTAAAATTAAGGCAAACAAAACCGATAACCACAACTTTTGAACTTAGAGATATTGTAATTTCAAGTTATCCGCCAAAATTTCAAAACAAGGCAAGTTTGTGCAACAAAGTTTTTCAAGCAATTCGCATTGAAGTGAACAACGAACTTAACGATTTAGGAATTGCAGTTGAAAAAATGTTGACTAAACTTAAAAAAAGCGGTAGACTTTGTATAATTTCATTTCATCCGCTTGAAGATAGAATAATCAAAAACGCATTTAAATTGCACTCAACCGATTGCATTTGCCCGCCAAAAATCCCAAAATGCATTTGCAATCACAAAGCGGACATCGTTTTGATAACAAAACATCCGATCGTGCCTAGCGAAAATGAATTGGAATTTAATTCTAGATCTGCATCGGCAAAACTACGAATTGCGGAAAAGAAATAGAAAATTATAAAAAATATATAAAATTTTCAAAAAAATTGCGAAATTTCATCAAAATTTGAAAATTTTTATTAAATTTTAAACAATTTTACAAAAGGAGGAAATATGTTAGGGGAAAACGAAAGCGTTGAAAGCGATGCACAAAACACAACAGAAACTGCCACTGAAATCAAAACTGAAATCAAGACAGAGACTGAACAAAGCTATGACAATCTGCCAAAACTTGAAGATTTGCTAAAAAGCGAGCATGATGTTAAGACAGCACCCGAGCTTAAAGGCTTAACCACAGTGGAAAATGAAACTGTTAGCGAAACCCGCACTTTCACTCGCAAAGTGGACGAAAAGAAAAAACTTGTGAAAAAGAGATTGAAAGTTATAACCGGCGTATATGTTAGCGTTTTGGCACTTTTGTTAGTTTTTGTTGGCTTTAATATATTTACACTTGTAACCTTAAATAAGGACATAAATTCGAACGCTAACACTATTCAACACGAAGAATATTGGCTGGAAGCAAATCAACACGATATTCCTATCGATTCTCCCGACATAAATTATGGCATAACTTTAAATCAGCCACGCGATTATGATGATGACACTCGCGGATTGTCATTCATGGACAAATTAATAATATTGTTTAAAAACTTGTTTGGATAAAATTCTAAATTTTACAATATAAAAATATAATTCGTTATGAAAAGATTTAAAACTTTTTATAACATTTATAATATTGAAAAACGATTTGTTGCAACAATTTTAATAATACTTGCCCTTTTTGTTTCACTCTTAGGGCGAGTTTTTTATTTGCAAATCATAAATGGAAAAAAATTGCAAATGTTGGCAGCGGAAGAGTGGCTTAGGTCGCTCCCGTTGAGCAGCAAACGTGGCGAAATCATCGATGCAAACGGAGTGAGTTTGGCAACAACAATAACGACATATGATGTTTATGTTCGGGCAAGAAATGTGACAAAACCCGTTGAGCTAACAAATGCATTGTGCGAAAAATTAAATTTGAGTTATGACAAAACATACACAAAAGTAACAAACACAAGTTTTAGCGAAATTTTAATCAAAATGCAAGTTGATGAAGCCATTGCAAAATCGCTAACCGAATATGACGGAGTATATCTATCTCAAAATGTTGCAAGAGTTTATCCATACTCAAATTTGGCAACGCAAGTTTTGGGCTATTGCACGATTGACAATATTGGTCAGGCAGGTCTTGAAGCATATTATGACAAATATCTTAAAGGGGTGGACGGCAAGAGCCTAACTCAAACCAATGCACAAGGCAAAGAAATTGAAAATTCGCTCGGCTATTATATTCCAAGCGTGCCAGGAGCGACTCTCAACACCACATTAGATGCACAAATGCAATCTATTTTAGAGCGCGAACTTTTGTCTGCCTACAACGAGCATAAAGCGCTTGGCGTATCTGGCATAATTTTGGATGCGGAAACGGGCGGGATTAAGGCGATGAGTTGCCTTCCAAATTTTGACCTTAACAATATTCCGCGTAATGACATAGCTGCACTGCAACAAAAATCCAAAAACAGCACAGTTGTTGATGTTTATGAGCCGGGCAGTACATTTAAACTCATAACGCTTGCCGCCGCACTCAATGAAGGGTTGGTTAGCGAAGATAGCGAATTTTTTTGCGGCGGACGAATAACTGTTGATGGCGAAACAATAAAATGCTGGAAAACGACTGGACATGGACATCAAACTTTAGTTGAAGCGTTTAAAAATAGTTGCAACTGTGTGTTCGTGAATTTAGCATTGCGGCTTGGCATTAAAAAATATTATGAATATCTTAATCTTTTCGGCTTGGGCGAAAAAACGGGCGTGGATATTTTCAGCGAAAGTAGCGGCATTGTTATGCCAAAAGAGCAAGTCCGCACAGTGGATTTAGCGCGTATCGGATTTGGCCATGCTGTGGCTGTAACAATGCTTCAAATGGCAAATGTTTATGCGAAAATAACGACGGGGTATAACACAACTCCGCACCTTATGGAAAGCATCAACACGGAAACAGAAACGCTCTATAAAATAAATCCTAGCAAACACAAAATTAAACTTAAAGAAGAAACTATTTCAACAATTAATGCAATGCTAGCAAACAATGTCAATAGCGAGGGCAATTACACATTTATTTCGGGCTACGATGTTGGCGGCAAGACAGGAACTGCACAAAAATATGCGGAAAATGGACAAATCGCCACGGGAAAATATATTTCGAGCTTTATAGGCACATATCCAGCGGCCAATCCTAAATATGTGATGATAATTTGCGTCAATGAACCTAGCAATGGAGTATATTATGGCGGCGTTGTGGCAAAACCAATAGGGCAGAAAGTTTTTAGCGAAATTTTTAAAGTTAAATCAATCGCTCCAACCGATTCAAGTCAACTAGAAAACGCTCCGTCAATAAAAATGCCAAATTTAATTGGACTTCCAATCGCGGAAGCGTCCGCAATTCTAAAAAGTATGGGGTTAGATTGCATGTTTGATGGCGAAGGCGAATATGTTATAAATCAACTGCCAAGCGAAAAGACACTTTTGTATTTAGGGGAAATTGTATATTTAATAACTAATTGATAATATTTTGTCTTATTTTGTAATGGCCTAACAAGAGCTTTCTAGTTGTGCTAAATTTAGCATAAGGGGTGGAAAATGAAACTGTTTGAAATCATATCAAATTTAAAATTTGTGGGTATTAAAAACTATAAAGATTTGGATATCGACTCATTAACTTGTTCTAGCAAAGAAAAAGTGAATTCTGGCATTTATTTTTGCATAAAAGGGCTAAAACAAGACGGACACGATTTTGCGAACGAAAGCATAAAAAATGGAGCTGTTTGTTTGGTTGTTGAACATTTTTTGGATTTGCCAATAACACAAATAATGGTGGAAAATGTGCGGGTTGCAATGTCTTATATTAGTTCGATTTTCTATAAAACTTATAAATCCAAAATGAAGTTTATTGGCATCACGGGAACAAATGGAAAGACGACAACAACTTTTTTGATGCGGGAAATTTTATCGTCCATGGGCAAGCGGGTTGGACTTATTGGAACGGAAGGCGTTTATATCAATAATTTGTTGTTGCCGCCAATGCTGACAACTCCCGACCCAATAATTTTGCATAAACTTATAGCCGATATGGAAAATAATGGCTGCGAATATTGCATTATGGAGGTTAGCGCGCACGCAATTGCACTCAATAAAATTGACAACATTTATTTTGATGTTGTTGGACTAACAAATATAACAAAGGACCATTTGGATTTCTTTTTCACAATAGAAAATTATATCAAGTGTAAAGCAAGCTTGTTTGATTATAAACACGCAAAAATGGGTGTTATAAATGTTGATGCAAAATATTTAAAAGATATAGCAAAAAAATCCAACATCGAAATTTCAACAATAGGCAAAGATGGAAAAATTAAATTGACAGAAACGTTCCAATCTCTTAAAGGAAGCAACTTTAAATTTGAAGTGGGAGATAAGAAATATTCCGCCCACACAAATCTTATGGGGGAATATAACATATATAATGCACTCATGGCAATCGAGTGCTTAAAATCTATAGGATTTGAATATAAAGACATTTTAAACTGCCTAAAACAACTCGAGGTGAATGTCCCAGGGAGGTTTAATGTTTTGAATATAGATGCAGACTTTAATGTTGTTATCGACTATGCACACACTCCAGATGGAATAAAAAATGTCTTGAGCACAATAAAAAATTTGCCAATCCACAATCTAATAACAGTGTTTGGTTGCGGCGGAAATCGCGATAAAACAAAGCGCAGCGAAATGGGGCAGATTGCTTCAAATTTAAGCGATTATGTTGTTGTCACTTCGGATAACCCGCGTGATGAAAATCCCGAAATAATAATAGACGATATTTTGCGAAATAATAATGCAAAAAATATTGTTAGAATAGCTGATAGAAAGTCTGCGATTGAATATGCTTTGAGCCAAGCAAAAGAAAATGATGTTGTTGCAATTCTTGGGAAAGGTGCGGAAAACTATCAAGAAATTAAAGGCGTTAAAATTCATTTCAGTGATTATGAAGTTGTGGACAATTATTTCAAATATTTTTTAAAAGGTAAATTGCATGGATGATAAAAATTTTAGTTGCTTTTTTATCTAGTTTTTTTCTCAGTCTAATTTTGATGCCAATCATTATTAAATTGTTGAAAAAATTAAGTGCGGGACAAACTATTCTAGGCTATGTTGAAGAGCATAAAAATAAAAACGGGACAACCACTATGGGTGGGGTGGTTTTTATTATAACCACGCTCGTGCTTTCTTTCGTTTTTTTAAGATATGATACAGCTTGGTTTGTTACATTAATTTTTAGCTTGTTTTTTGGCGTGCTGGGATTTATGGATGATTTTTTGAAAGTTAAATATAAGCAAAATTTGGGGCTAAGGCCATATCAAAAAATAATAGGACAACTAGGTTTGTCGATTGTGTTTGCAATTTTTGTGTATTTTTTCACAAAACAAGCTGGCAATATATTCATTCCGTTCACTAGCAAAAGTTTTGATATAAAATTCTTCGTGATTCCACTTATAATTATCGTTTTATTAGCAACAACAAATAGCGTAAATTTAACAGACGGGCTTGATGGATTAAGCGGAAGCGTAAGTTTAATTTATCTCATATTTTTTGTTCTTATTTGTTCGATTTTGAAAAATGATTTATATCTATCGGGAGAGACGGGAGAAATATTAAATAATCTTGATAATTTGAATATTTTATCCACGCTTTTTATTGGCGCAATTTTGGGATTTTTGTTGTTCAATACAAACAAAGCGAGCATTTTTATGGGTGATGTTGGTTCACTTTGCTTGGGCGGATATATTGGTGCGAGTGCTTGCCTTGTTGGACTAGAATTAATTGTTCCAATTTTGGGTTTTTGTTTTGTGTTTAGTGCAGTGTCGGTTATTTTGCAAGTGGTTGTTTACAAAACAAAACATAAACGCATTTTTAAAATGGCACCATTTCATCATCACTTACAGATGAGCGGACTTAGCGAGCCCAAAATTGTTGCAATTTATTCCGCTGTTACAATCGTTTTGGGTGTCCTTTCCGTTATTTTTTATATTTTGTAATATTTGTATTTTTTAGAAAATAAAATCTAGTAGGTGAATATGTTTAAAAATAAAAATTGTTTAGTATATGGAATGTCAATTTCAGGGGAGTGGGCGAGCAAACTTTTAGTTAAATATAAAGCTAATGTTTTTTTGTTTGATGACGACGAGGACAAACTAAAAACAAAGCCTATTAAAACTTGTTATGTTTTGCGCGAATTAAACGAAAATTTAATTTGTCAGTTTGATTACATAATCCTGTCGCCATCAATTGAAAAAGATAACAAATTTGTTCAGATTGCAAAGAAAAATAACATTCCAATTCTAAGCGAGGTTGAACTCGCAAGTAAATTTTGCAAACGCCTTGTTGCAATAACCGGCACGAACGGAAAAACTACAACAGTTGAACTAGTGACAAGCATGTTAAAAAAACGATATAAAGCGATAGCTTGTGGAAATATTGGATATCCATTATCTAGGGCTGTTTTAGAAAATAAAAAGCAAATTTGTGTTTGTGAAGTTAGCAGTTTTATGTTGGAAAATTGCAACACATTTTCGCCACACGTTGCAACAATTTTAAATATAGAGCCCGACCATTTAGTTCGACATAAAACTATGGAAGAATACACAAAATTAAAATACAATATTTTTAAAAATTTAACACCTCGCGATTATGCGGTTATTAATTTGGACAATGGAATTTGTCCAACTTTAGATACGCTCAAAATTACATATTCATTAACAAAAAATGCAGATATATATTTACATAGCAACTCAATATTTTTGCATCAAGAAAAAATTGTAAATTTAAACGAAATCAAGCTAAAGGGCAAACACAATTTATATAACATAATGTGCGCAATTGCGTATGCTTATATTTATAGAATTAAGCCAGCCGATATGCGCGATGCAATAATAAATTTTACCGGCGATAAATTTAGAATTGAAAATGTTGGAAATGTTCGTGGAATAAATTTTGTAAATGATAGCAAATCCACAAATATTGCATCCACACTTGCGAGCGTGGAATCGATTAAGGGAAGCATAATTTTGCTTTTGGGCGGATCAGATAAAAAATTAGATTTTTCAAAACTTTTTTCAAAACTTCCAAAACGTGTGAAACAGATTTTTGCATATGGAGAAATTGCAGATGACATTATTTCAAAAAATACAAAATTTAATATTCAAAAATGTGAAAACTTAAACGAAGCATTTGATGAAGCAACAAAAATTTCATTAACAAACGACACAATTTTGCTTTCTCCCGCAACAGCAAGTTATGACCAATATAAAAATTATATAGAACGCGGAATTGCTTTTAATAATTTGGTAAGTGAGTATGAAAAAAAGCAAACTAGATAGTTTGATAATTTTAATATGTACAATAATTTTAGCAATATTTGGTTGCGTTATGGTGTATAGTGCGAGCAAATATTCGGCAAGTGTCAATTATCACAATCAATTTTTCTATTTAACAAAACAAATCGTTGGAGTTGCAATTGGCATAATTGGCTTAATAATTTGCTCACTAATAAATCACAAGATTTACAAAAAATTTTATTGGATTTTCTATTTTGTTGGCATTGTGTTTTTGCTTCTTGTTTTTGTGCCTGGACTTGGCAAAACGAGTTATGGCGCAACAAGGTGGATTGGCTTTGGAAGTTTCACAATCCAGCCAAGCGAGATTGCAAAATTTTGCCTTGTGTTTTTCTTGTCAGGCTATCTTGCGGATGGTGACAAACTTAATAATGTAAAACACATCTTAATAACATTAAGTTTGGGCGGAATATATTGTTTGCTAATAATGTTAGAGCCTAATATGAGCATAACAATGTGCGTGGCTTTCACTTTAATATTTATGCTGTTCATTGCGGGTATGCGGCTAAAAACTTTTGCTTTTTTAAGTGTGCCAGCAGTGGCGTTGGTGGTTGTGTTAATTTTGATAGAGCCATATAGGTTAAGCCGAATTGTCGCGTTTTTAAATCCTTGGAGCAACCCGCTCGATGAAGGCTATCAACTTATACAATCACTATATGCAATCGGCAGTGGCGGAGTTTGGGGAGTTGGGCTATTCAATAGCCGCCAAGCAGAACTCTTTTTGCCATTTAGCGAAAGTGACTTTATATTTTCAATTATAGCGGAAGAACTCGGCTTTGTTGGGTGTGTTTTGCTTGTTGTTGTCTTTATTTTGCTTATTGTTTCAATTTTCAAGGTTGGCATGCGAGCAAACAACAAATTTTCCGCTTTCCTTTGTTTTGGGATTGGTGCAATCATTTCAATTCAAGTTTTGTTAAACATAGCGGTTGTGTCTGGCTCAATTCCGCCAACCGGACTGCCTTTGCCTTTTATTAGCGCGGGCAGCACATCGCTTTTGGTGTTTATGTCCAGTATAGGAGTAGTCTTAAATGTAGATAGACAAACGAGAAAAGAAAATTTAAATTGCCAAATAAAGTAAAAATTCATATATACATATATGAGTTTTTTAATTCGTGGCGGAAGGCCTTTAAATGGCGAACTGACCATACAAACGAGCAAGAATGCAAGTTTGCCAATAATCTCTGCTAGCATTTTGACAAATGAATATGTAACGCTAAAAAAAATCCCAAACATAACTGACACGCACAATATGTTGGAAATAATGAAAAAGTTGGGCGTCATAGTGTCAAAGCGTGGGAGAACTATAACATTAAATAGTAAAAACGCAAGTGGGAAGCAACTTGATTGCGAATTGAGCAAAACTATGCGTTCGTCTCTTTTTTTGCTTGGCTCGACACTTTCACGATTTAAACAAGTTATGATAACCATGCCTGGTGGATGCAAAATTGGGAAACGCCCAATTGACATACATATAAACGCTTTCAAAAGACTAAATGTTGATGTGACATATGCTGGCGATTATATTTGTTTTGACGCTCAAAACGCACGGGCAAACAAAATAAAATTAAAATTGCCAAGTGTTGGAGCAACGGAAAATATTATCCAATTTGCTTGCAAACTTAAAGGAAAAACCACAATAATAAACGCTGCAAGAGAGCCAGAAGTTGTGGATTTAGCAAATTTCCTAAATCTTATGGGCGCAAAAATAATCGGTGCCGGCTCTAAAAAAATAACCATATATGGGGTAAATAGTTTACACGGGGTATCATATACGCCGGCTGGCGATAGAATTGTTGCTGGGACAATAATGATTGCAGTTGCCATGTGCGGTGGAAAAGTGACCATAAAAAACGGAGTTCCGCATGCAAATAAAAAATTAATTGAAATTTTATCGAAATTAGGTTGTCAAATAAAAATAAAAAATGATATAATAAAAATATCGAAAACGACTCCGCTTTTGCCAATAGGCGAAATAAGCACGGGATATTATCCCGATTTCCCAACCGATTTGCAGTCGTTTATGCTAGCATTGGCAAGTGTAACAACGGGAGAAACGAAAATAAATGAAAATGTTTTTGAAAATCGCTTTCTCATTGTGGACGAATTACAAAAAATGGGTGCTAACATAAAGAAATTGAACAATAATTTAGTTCAAGTCAGAGGAACTCAAAACTTGCTGGGAGCGGAAGTTGACGCGCTTGATTTGCGTGGCGGTGCTAGTTTAGTTTTGGCGGGTCTTGCAGCACAAGGGCAAACAAAAGTCAACAATGTTCATTTTATAGATAGAGGGTATGAACATTTGGAAGTCGTTTTGCGAAAACTTGGAGCAGATATAAAACGCATATGAACAAAAGACGCATTATTTTAATCTCAGTTTTTAGCTTATTGTTGGCAATTGTGATAACACTTGTCGTTTTATTTAATGCTGTTTTTGTTTTGCGTGAACAAACAATAACATATTTAAGCGAAGTTGATAAAGCCGAAATTCAAAGGCAATATCCAGAATTGACAGATAGTGAAATATTGAAACACACCAATTTTCAATTAAAAAAATCCATTTTTAGCCAAGATAAAGAAAATGCAAAAAATAGCATTGAACAAGAATATGCTTTTATAAAAGTAGTAAACATTTCGGCAGTAAGCATCAACAAAATTGACATTCAATTAAAAGCTAGATACAAAATGTTCTACTATAACATCCAAGATAAATATTATATTTTAGATGAAGATTTAAAAGTCCTTCGAAAAGGGGACAACCTTGAGGCCGATGAGCAGAATTTAATAAAAATTGAGCCGGTCAAAAATCAAGTCACAAACGAAAAAACTGAAAAACTAACAGACAACTTGCTCAATGTGACAGAACATACAAAACAAAATGAATTTATTGGCGTACATTATCAGGCAATTTTTGCAAATCTCTATAATTCAATTTATAAAAATGTCACAATTCAAAAACAAGTCGATGAAGATTTAGAACAAGCTTATCTTGAAAGGGAAGATATCAAAGATTTGCTAAGCGAAGTTTCATTTAAAGTCGGATATGCTTATGAAAGGCTAATTTTAAATGTTCACTACACTAAAGGTGAGCAGAAATACGACTACACAATCGACATTGGTAAACCAGACGACCGCCTTGAATATAAAATAAGATATTGTTTTTCCGCAATCCCAACCTTGCTCGACGATGAAACTAATATTGACGAAGAAAAACGAAGCAATGGAACAATAAGATTTTATTTTGACGAAAAAGGGCAAGACATTTGCTGTTATTTCGACCAAGAAAACAATTTAATTTGTGTATTAAGCAACTAAACACACCAAAATATTGTGGTATTATGTAAAAATTTTTAAAATTTTGTAATTTAAAGTCAATAATATATAAAATTATTTGACTTTTTTTTTGCTGTTTTTTATAATATTTCTAATAATTTTTTGGGGGAGAAGTGCTTAAAAATTTAAAATATGTTCTGGATGTTGGCTCATCCGCCCTACGCCTTATTGCGGTAACCCGTTTTAATAACAAAATTAATGTGGTCACCAAAGAAGAAGTGCTGTATGATGGCTATATGGACGGAGAATTTTTAATGCCCGAAAAACTTGAAGAAGCATTGACAGAACTAACAAGGAATATGGTCAATAAAATAAGAAAACTAATTTCCACAATTGTTGTTGGCGTTCCAGCTGAATTTTCAAAATGCGTTTGCAAGCGAATATCGAGGAAATTCGTTGAAATGCACAAAATAACCGAGGCGGACATCCAAGATTTGTATGAATCCAATGCGGATTTTGGCGACAGCCAAAATTATGAGCTCATCAATTATAGCGCAATGCAATTTGTGCTTGACGGAAATGACAAAACATTGTCGCCAATCAACAAAAAAACCGACACACTAATTTTGGATGCAAGCTACATATTGGCAAAAAAATCATTTACAACACTTATAGGCGAAAAACTGACCAAAATTGGTGTTGATAATGTTGAATTTATATCAACTCCGCTAGGACAAGCGATGAACTGCCCAGACGAAAGCAATAAACCTTATGCAGTTGTGGATGTGGGACATATAAGCACAAGCGTGTGTGTCTATAAAGGCGAAGGGTTGGCACTTTTGAGCTCGTTTTCAATGGGTGGCGGACACATTTCTAGCGACATTATGCAAGTTCTGGGCCTAAACTTTAAAGATGCAGAACTTATTAAGCGAAAAGTTATTTTAACTATCGATAGCAATAAAAATGACTATTATGAAACATGCTATAAAGGGAATTTAATTAAAGCACCAATCAATATAACAAACCAAATTGTAAAGAGCAGAATTGAGATGATCGCAAAAATAATTGGCGAAATATTATCGATTGACGATGTGTTTAAGGGCATAAATGTATATCTAACGGGCGATGGAATTTCAAATTTCAAAGGCGCTAGAAATATAATTAAAGAAAATTCAAATTTAAATGTTTTTGAATATAGAAATCAATTTGACAACAGCAAAGATAAATATCAAACATCTGTTTATGGCTTGGCAACTCTAGCCGAAGTTGCAAAATAGGAGGGAGTATGAATAATTATGATTTAACAAACAATGTGTGCAACATTAAAGTTGTTGGCGTGGGCGGAGGCGGAAACAATGCAATCAACCGAATGGTCGCTTCAGGAATTACGGGCGCTCATCTTATTGCGGTCAACACCGATTATCAAGATTTGATGAAATCCAACGCGGACGAAATCATCCAAATTGGCGCAAAACTCACTCGTGGCTTGGGTGCCGGCTCAAATCCAGAGATTGGCAAGGCAGCAGCGGAAGAAAGCATTGAAGAGTTAAAAAAGATGTTGCAAGGAACTGATTTATTGTTTATAACCACCGGGCTTGGTGGCGGAACGGGCAACGGAGCAGCTCCTGTCATTGCAAGATTAGCGCGTGAAATGGGCATTTTGACTGTCGGCGTGGTTACAAAGCCTTTTAAGTTTGAGGGTCCAAAGCGTGCCGCAAACGCCGCTCAAGGCATTGAAGAAATGGGCAAATATTGCGACAGCCTTATTGTTATTCCAAATGAAAGGCTATACACCATCTTTAAAAAAGATGTTTCCTTTGTTGACGCATTTAGATATGCGGATGACGTTTTGCATCAAGCAATTCAAGGCGTTAGCGAACTTATCTCCGTCCCAGGCTTAATTAACCTAGACTTCGCCGATGTTTCAACAATTATGAGAAATAAAGGCATCGCACACATGGGAATTGGCAAAGGCAGAGGTGCAAACAAAACTATTGAGGCTGTGCGTCAAGCAGTTACAAGTCAACTTCTTGAAACAAGCATTGAGGGTGCAACCGGCATTTTGATTAACATTGAAGGCGGGCGTGACTTAACTCTTAGCGAAGTATATGAAGCAGTTGACTTGGTTAGAGATGTTGCGGACAAGGATTGCAATATTATCTTTGGTGCAAAAATCAATAATGATAATAGCGGGGAAACTCAAATCACAGTTATCGCAACCGGCTTCGATAAGGGCTTAAAAAAGGCGGAAGAAACTCCTAATTTCCAAGAAAATAGGGCGGACTTCAAAGCCTTTGTGACTCCAGAAAATAAAGCGGAAGAAGAACAAGAATCTGTTCAACCCGAACCAAAATTTGAAGAGCCAAAACAAGAGCCGGAAGTTAAAAACGACGACAAAGTTGAAGATATTTCCTTTGAGGCAAAAAAACCAGTTGTCGATGATGACGATATCCCTCCATTCCTTCGCAAATTAAGAAAATAGACGCAAAAACAAAAGCCCAATCGGCTTTTGTTTTTTATTTTTAATTAAAGTGTTTTCTCATTAATCTTTCAAACAGGGCAACAGCAAAATACATTAAACTTGCAAGCACGCAAAGCACAACAGTTGCTGTCATAACAAGGTTAAGGTTGAACACTTGCCCGCCATAAATCAAGAGATATCCAAGGCCGGCACGACTAACCAAATATTCGCCCATAATTGCGCCAATCCAGCTAAGTCCAACATTCACTTTTAGGGTGGAAACGATGTCTTTTAGCGATGATGGCAGCACGAGTTTGAAAAATATTTGAAATTTGTTTGCTCCAAGCGATTTTGCGAGAGCAATTAATTGTTTGTCGCAATTGGTGAAGGAATTTAAGATGTTTAAAATCGTCACAATAACGACAATCAAGATACACATAAACACAATAGCCTTACTGCCCGCACCGAACCATATGATGATGATAGGGCCAAGTGCAATTTTTGGTAGCGAATTTAACACAACCAAATAAGGCTCGCTAACACGCCTTAAAAAGTCGCTATACCACAACACAAACGCCACCAAAAAGCCAACTCCGGTTGCGATAGCAAAACCGATAAGCGTTTCAGTTAAAGTTATGCGAGAGTGGTAAATAAGTTCACCACTTTTCCATAATTCGCCAAGTGTTTTTGCTATTCGTGACGGACTAGAAAAGAAGAAAGAATTTATTATTTCGTATTTTGTCAGCAACTCCCATGCCAAAATTAGGCATAATAAAAGGGAAATTTGGGTGATGAGCACAACAATTTTTTTTGTGAAAAAAACACGCAAATAATCTTGATGTGCCTTGCTAAATTTTATCTTTTTCATTTTGAATTTCCTGCCAAATGGTGTCAAACAGCTCTTTGGCTTTGTCAGTTTTTCTGCGTTCAAACGGGGTTAGATTTGCATCAAAGTTAATATTGTGGATCGCTTTGATTTCCGCTGGCCTTGCCGATAAAACAATTATTTTATCCGACATGCTAATTGCCTCTTGAATATCGTGCGTAACCAAAATCGCTGTTTTGTGCTCTTTCTTGATTATCTCATAAATATGGTCGCTAAGTTCGAGTCTTGTTTGATAATCTAG